>NZ_CP076133.1:915000-1220000 GCF_018736045.1 Flammeovirga yaeyamensis
AGACTTGGCAAAATATCAGGTGTGTTAATGGGCGCTTTGATAACACTTCCTGCATGATCACCAATAGATGGATATTTAATTAAGAAAGGTACTCTCACCGATTCATCCCATGGCAATTGTTTTACAAAAGGTTTCACTCCATGTGCACCTAACATTTCCCCATGATCCGATGAAAACACAACAATGGTATTTTCTTCCAATCCCAAATTCTCTAATTGTTTTAACACATTCCCAATCGCTTCATCAGTTGCAGAGATATGTGCATAATAGCCTTGCATTTCTTTTCTAGCACGCTTTTCCCATTGTGGATAAACATTTTTGGGTAATTCTAAACTGTCTTGTGGATACATATCCATAAAACGCTTGGGTGCACTTCCATGAGGATAATGAGGAGTAGCAATGGATAATACCAATAAAAATGGTCGATCATCGTTTGCATGTGCTGCTAAATATTTATTGGCATCTTCCGTAATAGCAAAAGGAGAATACTTCGGCCAATATTTGATTTCCGGATCATCATTTTCGTAGTAAGGCATTTTGTTATAATTATGAGAACATTCCAGTCCTTTCCAATAATCAAACCCTTGTCTTCTTTCTGGAGCCACATTGTTTAAACGACCGTGTCCATCTAAATGCCATTTACCATAATAGGCCGTAGAATACCCTTCTGATTTAAAAATTTCAGCCATACAAAGTTCTTCTTCCGGCAAATAGACATCGTTCACTACCATGCCAGTAGTGGTAGGGTATCTTCCGGTAAACAAGGCTGCTCTATGTGGTGTACAAACGGGAGTAACCGATACGGCATTAGAAAAGTTAATCGACTTTTTGGCTAACTGATCCAATGTTGGAGTTTTAACAGTAGTATTTCCTCCATAGGCAGTTGCCGAGGCTCTCCACTGATCGGTTAATATATACACAATGTTGGGTTTCTTCTTCGATTGCACCACAGAAGAATTACTGTGTTTCTGACAAGAGAAAATACCCATTACTACTAATAAGTTGAGAAGTAAAATTCGTTTCATTTCTAGTTTATTTTTAAAAAAGATCTCATTTATCTTGATATGACAAGAGCTGATCATCTTAAAATGTATAAATTCAATTTAAACGACAAACAATAAAAAAGTGGTCGTAAAGGTGTATTTTAAAGGTAAAATAGTCTTGCGAAAAATTAGTTGGACGATTTTACCCTTTTATTTGATTTTTGAATTGTATGCATGAATTAGATTAGTGATGTATTCAAAAAATTAATAAACACACCACTCATGAAACTCCAATTACTCATTTTTTTATTTTTAATAGGCACCTCTTGTACCGCACAAATTGATATTCAAGATCAAGCTGTAAGAAATAAAAAATTCATATTTGAAGAAAAGGATGGAATTGTAGCAGTAGAAGCAGAACACTTTTATAAGCAAGGAAAAAATGAAATTAGAGCATGGTTCCAATCAGATAGTATTTCTTCGAATGACTTAATTGATGAAGGTGTCAAATCAGCAAGTAAGAATAAATACATTCAGATCTTACCGGATACCAGAGTAACTCATGATGATGAAGTGGTGAGAGGAGAGAATTTTACGAATACGCCAGGCCAAATTGGGATTTTACATTATAAAGTAAAATTTAATGAAACAGGTCGTTACTATGTTTGGGTAAGAGCATTTAGTACAGGAAGTGAAGACAACGGAATACATGTAGGACTGGATGGAGAGTGGCCGGTAAGCGGAAAGAAAATGCAATGGAGCGAAGGGAGGAACGAGTGGACTTGGGCCAGTAAGCAAAGAACAAAAGAGGAACATTGTGGTATTCCTTATGGTATTTACTTAGATATAGAAACTGAAGGTGTACACGATATTCAATTTAGTATGAGAGAGGATGGATTTCGATTTGATAAATTCCTACTTACGAAAGACTCTTTGTATACTCCAAAAGGAAAAGATATAGAGGAAGTAATCAGTAGAGATAAATCTTTACGACTTCCATAAAAACTAACAACAAAACAATATTAACGTACATTTATTTAGGTTAGCTATAAAAATGATATGAAAAGAATTACACTAACAATATGTACTATACTTATTTCATTTATAGTAAGCATAGCACAAAATATTCAGCCACCAGCAGGTAGGTTGGCTATAGTTGCCGATGGGAATTCTCCCGATCCTGATGATTTAGGTGGGACAGCCATCTCTTTAGCATTGTTAAGTGCCACAGGTTTAACAGAAAGGTTGGTTCATTATTCCCATAGCTGTGATTTAGTGAAAGTGAAAAAGATCTCTGAAGCGGCTGAACGAGAGCGACATGCATTAATGCAAAGCAGTTGTGAAGTAACTGCCCGTAGATGGGGAGGTTTCGAATCTCTAAGATTTTTGGATGCCAAATGGAATACTGAGCAAACCATTTTCGATTTAAAAAAAGCCATCAATGCTTCTTCTAAAGAAGATCCTTTGTGGATTATCGAAGCTGGGGAACCCGATATTATTGGTTTTGCCCTTGCCGAGTCGGATCCAAAGAAACATCAATTTGTAAAAGTAATTACTCATCATCCTGCAAACGACGATGCCGGAGATTTTTACACATGGCAACAAATACTCGATTTTGGGGTAGAGGAAGTACGCATTCCAGATCAAAATACCTACTTGAAAGTGCCAATTGAGGAATTCGATTGGGCTAAAAATCACTCAGATCCAAGAGTTCAATGGCTTTGGGTAATTGGTAAAATTGCCGAAATCGATGATGTTGTCAAATTCCAAAAAGGAAGATACGATTGCTCAGATGCAGGAATGGTTTTATACTGGATTACAGGGGCAACATCAGGTGGTTTAAAAGAAGGCAAAGTAGATGATGTGAAGAGTATTTTACTCAATTTTATTGATGAGATCTAACAATAACATCATCAATTTAAAGGGGTGTTTTTATTCAAAAAAGCTTTCTAAAAGTGCTGAAAGATGGATATGGACGATTGTACTCACTTTTAATACGATTGTTCTCTTCATGATCACTTACTTAGCTCTTAACATTGAACAAAAGATGAAATGAAGTCTTAGACAGAGACAAAAACTAATAGATGAAACGTTCGTCAATTATCAAAAATAGATGAACAACGAAAAATTAGAACGATGAAGAAGTTTTATATCATAGCTGTAACATGCATATGTCTAAGTTGCAGTATATCTACTGTAAAACAAACAAAAGTAGATGAACTCGACACGAAAGTAAATAGCTTATTGGAGCAAATGACATTAGAGGAAAAGATTGCAGAACTCACTCAAGACGCTCCTCCCAACAAACGATTAGGTATTCCGATGATGCAATACAGTGAATGTTTGCATGGTTTATGGTTACCGGGTGCTACGGTCTATCCTCAGAGTATTGCCTTAGGTTCTACTTGGGATCCAAAAGCGATTCATGACATGACAACTGCTATTGCAAAGGAAGCTAGAGCTGCAAATTTAACCCATTGTTACTCGCCAAACTTAGACGTTATTTCAGGTGATCCAAGGTATGGTAGAGTGGAAGAATCGTATGGTGAAGATCCTTATTTAGTCTCTCGAATGGGAGTAGCTTTTATTGAAGGTTTACAAGGAAAAGGAGACGAACAGTTTGATGAAAATCATATTCTAGCTACTGCAAAACACTTTGTGGGGTACCCAGAAAATAGAACAGGTATTAATGGTGGATTTAGTGATATTTCTAAAAGAAGATTATATGAAGTTTTCTTACCTCCTTTTGAAGCCGCAGTTAAAGAAGCTGGTGTAGGTTCTATAATGCCAGGACACCAGGATTTGAATGGTGTACCTTGCCATATGAACAATTGGTTGTTAAATGATATACTCAGAAAAGACTGGGGCTTCGATGGTTTCTTAGTTTCTGATAACAACGATGTCTCTCGCTTAAATCACATGCATTTCATCGCAAAAAATAGAACGGAAGCAGCCGTATTGGGTTTAAAGTCAGGTGTTGATATGGACCTTGTGATAGGAAAAGCACCGGAAAATTCGGCTTATATAATGAGCGTTTTAAGCGATACATTAAACAGCAATCCGGATCTTATCAAATATGTTGATCAAAGTGTGGCGAGAATCTTAAAAATGAAATATCGTTTAGGGTTATTCAACCAAGACAGCACAGATGTCGTGAAGCCAATTGTAAGTACCGAAGAAAGTCAGGAATTGGCTCTTGAATTAGCCAAAAAATCGGTAGTGCTATTAAAGAACGAGAACAATCTACTTCCGTTGGATGTAAAAAATATTAAGTCCATTGCAGTAATTGGACCGAATGCACACGAAGAAGTAAAAGAGGGTCAGCGTTACACACTTTTAGGAGGATATGCAGGAATTCCACCTTACTATACTTCTTTATTAGAAGGGATTAAAGATAAAGTGGGATCAGATGTAAAAGTAAACTACGCGGAAGGTTGTAATTTGATGAGTAACTCTAAAATAGGATTCGCTAAGGCAATCAAAGCTGCTCAAAATTCAGACGTAGTGATCTTGGCAGTAGGAGGTTCAACAAAGACTTGTGGAGAAGGAAAAGATCGTTCAAGTATCGATCTTTATGGAGTTCAGAACGAACTGGTAGAAGCGATTTACAAAACAGGAAAACCTGTAGTAGCTGTCCTAATTAACGGCAGACCATTAGCGATAAACTATTTGGCAGAAAATGTACCCTCTATCATAGAAAGCTGGTATTTAGGTATGAGAAGTGGAGATGCTTTAGCTGATGTTATCTTCGGAGATTATAATCCAGGAGGAAAATTAACAGTCACTTTCCCAAGATCTGTAGGTCAATTACCATCTACCTATTTATTGCGCCCTGATTTTGTGGGGACAGGTAAAGGACATTATAAATTTTCTGATAAATCGCCATTGTATCATTTTGGTTACGGGTTAAGCTATACCACTTTCGAATACAGTCAACCTAAACTAGATGATGTAGTTATCAACCCTCAAGGGGCAACCTATGTATCTGTAGATGTAACGAATACTGGAGAGATAGACGGCGAGGAAGTGGTGCAAATGTATGTAAGAGATGATTTTGCATCAGTGGGTAGATACAATAAAATGCTAAAAGGTTTTGAAAGAGTGACGATAAAAGCAGGCGAAACTAAGACAGTTACTTTCAAACTAAACGAAGAAGATCTGTCTATTTATAATCAAGAAATGAAGAAGGTGGTGGAGCCAGGTACTTTTACCATCTATGTGGGTTCATCCAGTAGAGAAAGCGATTTAAAAACAGTGACGTTAGAAGTAAACGATCGCATTGTGATGTAAAGATTGAAATGAAATTTTTTAAAATATTACGAAATACAATTATGAGACTACTAGGTCAAAAAATAGAAACGCATAGTTTATTCTTTACCCTGTTGGCAGGTATGGGAGTATTATTATTAGGGACAGCTCCCACACTTGCTCAACGTCTTCCAAAGGCAGTTGTAAAGGAACAGGGTGTTTCATCTGAGGCATATCAATCTATATCATTTAATGCTTCTTATAATTGGAATACAAGCTCGAGTACAAATGCTATTTTCCATCAAGGAAAATACAATAGAACATATATGACTTGGGTAGACAACTATGGCGATATTCATGTCGGAACTTACGATTATCAAACCAAAGAAATTAGTTCGAGTACTCTATTTGATAACGTGGAAAACATTCCTGTTGAAAGCACATCCATTTTAGTTAAAAAAGACGGAAAATTATTGGTGTTTGCAAGTTTCAAAGGTGAAGAAAAAAGCATTGTAGCACAATCTGTAACATCAGAAAATATTAAAGATTGGGTGATTAAAGATATAGCTCAGAATGATGTGAAAAATATTCAAGCAGTCAACTTAAATGACAATCAAATAGCACTTTGTTGGCAAAATCAAAATAATGATGTTTACTACTCTACAGTAAATGCCAAGGGTGAGGAGTTATTTAATAATAAGATTTTAGTGCAATCAGGTGTGGAAAATTATAAGGTTATTTCTAATGGTTCTACTTCTGTCCACATGGTTATGTCAATCAATAATCATAAGAATGAATCAGGAAATAACCTTTCTTATTTAAAAATTGAAGAGGGAAAAGTCAATACAGATCAGATCGAAGTTGTTCTTCAAGATCAAAATGGTAAAGGACTTTGGGCTTGGGATATAGCAATTTCTACAGAAGGAAATCCGGTGATGGTTTACTCTAATGAGGTAGAAGAAAAGAAATACATTTACGGAAGAGTACAATGGAATGGAAAGAAATGGGACAATCGTTTAGTATCTGATGTTAAAGGCGATTTTGCCTATGGTGAAATATCAGTTACTCTCTTCCAAGTAGGAGGTATTTCTATTGATAAAACATCTACTAATGAATTGTATCTATCGGTAAAAAGAGGAGAACATTTCGAGATTGAAAAATTGAACACGACTAACCAAGGCAAGTCTTGGAGAGTACATCAAATAACAAGTAATTCTACAAAAGATAATGTTCTTCCATTAGCGGTAAATGGAGCTGGTTTACAGGTTCCATCACATGTAGTATGGTTGCAAAATTCAAACGATTACTTTGGTGTTAATCGTTTAGAAGATACCAACGAATGGTTCTTAAAAAGAGCATACACCGCTTTAAAAATTGATGAATTAACTCCAGAAATTACAAATCCTTTAGCTGCAGATCAGATAAAAGCAGTGATGCACGATGTAGCGGATTGGCAGATGGTCACTCCTCGTTATAACAAGGGAATGCTAACGGCTACCAACTGGCACTATGGAGCAATGTATGTTGGTGTTAGAGCCATGTACGAACAGTTTGGAGGCGAAAGATACAAAGACGAATTAGTCAACATTGGTCAGGCTTATAATTGGCAATTGATGAACGATATTTTCCATGCAGACCGATTGGCTGTTGTGGATAACTGGGCTTGGTTGTATAGCTTAGATAATGACCCTTATATGATTGATAAATCACAGTGGGCATTAGACATTCATCTGGCTCAAAATTATAAAAAACTAACTGATGTTCGATTTAAGAAAAGTGCTTACAAACATCATTGGTGGACTTGGTGTGATGCCTTATTTATGGCTCCTCCATCATTCGTTCAAATGTGGAAGGTAACGGGAGAAACAAAGTATTTGGACTATATGAATGAACAATGGTGGAAGACATCAGATTATTTATATTCTCCAGAAGATTCGTTGTTCTTTAGAGATGATCGCTTTTTCGAAAAGAGAAGTGATAATGGAAAGAAGATCTTCTGGTCAAGAGGCAATGGCTGGGTAGCATCCGCTTTAGCAAGAATATTAACTGATTTACCTAAAGATTATCCAACTAGGGACAAATTTGTAAAGCAATATAAAGAAATGGCAGCTATGCTGTTGAAACTTCAAGACGAAGATGGTATGTGGAGAGTGAGCCTTCATGATCCAGAGTATTTGGATTTAGGCGAAACAAGTGGTAGTGCATTCTTCACATACGCTTTGGCTTGGGGGGTAAACAACGGTTTAGTAGATAAAAAATATCAACCAAATGTAGAAAAAGCTTGGATTGCGTTATGTAATAACGTTAACCGAGACGGTCAGTTGGGGTATGTACAGCAAGTGGCTGGAGATCCCTATCCATTTAAAGCTAACGAATCACATGTATATGCTGCAGGTGCATTCTTATTGGCTGGTAAAGAAATTCTATCGATGGAAAATCAAACTACAAAAGTTCCTAACTAACGATAAAGTCGTCGGAGAATTTACTTTTAGATTTTCACGAAGTATGATCCGTTGTGTTATCACTCATAGAAGTATTTTTTTCGGCGATTGGACTTTTAAATTCTATAGGATGAAAACGATAATATTCACTGTATATACTATCTTTTTTTTAATGTGTGCATCGAATTCCTTTTCGAAAGATGTGGAAATCGGTGCATGCTACACCGAATATCGTACCGATCCGGTAGGTATTGATGTGGAACAACCTCGTTTGACGTGGAAAATAAATTCGGAGAAATACAATGTGAAACAAACTGCTTACGAGATAAAAGCAGCAGCATCTTTATCGAATTTAAAAGAGAATAAAAACCTTTTGTGGAACTCTGGAAAAGTAACTTCAGAACGTTCGGTGAATGTGGTCTATAAAGGAGAGCAACTGAACTCTTCGGATAGGGTATATTGGCAAGTTCGTATTTGGGATAATCAAGGTAAAGCGACAGGGTGGAGCGCTCCGTCTTTTTGGGAAATGGGCTTGATAAAAACGTCGGATTGGAAACAAGATTGGATTAGCATGTCAGAGGAAAAATCAGATAATTCCTTGCCTTGCCAATATTATAGAAACGAGTTTAAGGTATCAAAAAAAGTGCAATCCGCTAGAGTATATGTCACATCTTTAGGATTGTATCAACTCTTCATCAATGGAGAAAAAGTGGGGGACGAATTGTTCACTCCTGGTTTTACGAGTTACAAGAAACGCATCCAATATCAGGTATATGATATCACTAAGCAGTTGAAAGAAAATAACGCCATAGGAGGTGTTGTTGGTGATGGTTGGTACAGAGGAAATATCGGCTGGGAAGGAACAAAAGCGTATTATGGAGATCAATTGGGGTTGTTAGCTCAAATTCATATCAAATACTCTGATGGAACGGAGGAGATTTTGGGAACAAATAAAAATTGGAAAACATCCTACGGACCGATCACATCTTCAGATATTTATAATGGTGAACGATACGATGCTAGAAAGGAAATGAAGGGTTGGAGTCAGATCAATTTTGATGATCAAGCATGGAGCAAAGTTGAAGTACTGAATCATTCAAAATCTATTTTAGTGGCATCTAATGGACTTCCTGTAAAAGCTATTCAGGAGATTACTCCTATCCAAAAAATAATAACGCCAAAAGGCGAAATGGTATTTGATTTAGGTCAGAACATTGTGGGTTGGGCTAGAATTAAATTAAAAGGTCAAAGAGGAGATAAAGTGACCCTCAAATTTGCTGAAGTTTTAGACAAAGAAGGAAACTTTTTTACAACGAATTTACGATCTGCAGAAGCAACAGATACTTATATTTTGAAAGGTGATGGAGAGGAAATTTTCGAACCTCATTTCACTTTTCATGGTTTCCGATACATCTCTGTTGAGGGTAATCAAGAAATGAATTTGGAAGATGTTACAGGAGTGGTCATACATTCTGATATGAAATCGACAGGTTCTTTTGAATGTTCAAACCCTTTGATCAATCAGTTACAAAGTAATATCAGATGGTCACAAAAAGATAACTTTTTAGATATTCCAACAGATTGTCCACAACGAGATGAAAGAGTGGGTTGGACTGGGGATACGCAGGTGTTTAGCATGACGGGTGCTTTCAATTTTAACGTGGCTCCTTTCTATACGAAATGGCTGATAGATTTGGCTTTAGACCAGCAAGAGGACGGGGAAGTACCGAATATTATTCCTGATATGTGGAACAATAAATTAGGAGGATCGACGGCGTGGGGAGATGCGGCTGTTATAGTGCCTTGGACGGTCTACAAAGTATATGGAGATCGACGTATTCTTGAAACCCAATACGAGAGTATGAAAAAATGGGTGATGTACATGAAACAAAGAGCCGGAGACGATTATTTGTGGAATGAAAAAAGGAAACATCATTGGGGAGATTGGTTAGCGTATCAATCAAATAATCCTTCTTATGCAGGAGCCGTGACCGAAAAAGATTTTATAGCTACAGCTTACTTCTATCATAGCACTTCAATTTTGAGTAAAGTTGCATCAGTTTTAAATAAAGAAGCCGATCAAAAAGAATTTGAAGAGTTAGCAAAACTGATAAAAGGGGCATTTGTCAACGAATACATTACTCCTAATGGCAGACTAGTATCCAACACACAAACGGCCTATGCTTTGGCCATATCATTTGATTTGATACCAGAAGATCTCAAAGAAGCAGCAGCAAAATATTTTGCTGAGGACATCAAGAAGTTTAAGCATTTAACAACGGGTTTTGTGGGAACGCCTATTTTAAACCCATCACTTTCAAAAATAAATCGAGACGATTTGGCTTTCATGCTACTTAATAGACAGGAATACCCAAGTTGGTTGTATCCGGTCACTCAAGGTACGACAACAATTTGGGAACGTTGGGACACGCAAAAACCGGATGGGACAATTATCGATGGTATGAACAGTTTTAACCATTATGCTTATGGTGCTATTGGAGAATGGTTGTACAGTCATGTTGCCGGAATTCAAATCGATGAAAATCAACCTGGTTACAAACATATTGTATTTTCTCCACATGTAGGGGGAGGTTTGACAAGTAGCAAAGCCGAGTTGGATACTTTCTATGGGAAAGCGGCATCAGAATGGACAATTGTTGAGAATACGATGCAATATCATATTCGTGTACCTGTAAATACTACAGCAACAGTGAACCTTCCGAATGCTTCAGATAAAGAGATTATCATTAAAAATAAAAAAGGCAAAGTAATACGATTAAACGATTTAAGTGATTTAGGATCGGGAGATTATTACTTTGAATATACTTACCAAACGAAAACGAAAAATTTATAATTTCAGATTAACGCTTAACTAATAACAACACATGAAAAAAACACTCGCTTTTAAAATGAAGCTCAAGCCTGGAATGAAGGAAGAGTACACTGAACGACACAACAAAATTTGGCCAGAATTAAAGAATCTTTTAGAGCAATACGGCGTTTGCGAATATTTTATTTATTTGGATGAAGAGACAGATACTTTATTTGCCTTTCAGAAAGTAGTGGGTGACATGAACTCCCAAGAATTGGGGCATTATCAGATTGTAAAAAAGTGGTGGAAATATATGTCGGATATTATGGAAACAAACGAAGATTTATCGCCAATATCTCAACCATTAGAAGAAGTGTTTAATATGTAATCCATTGATGATGAAGATTTATAATACAGTTTTACTCTATTTTTTGATATCAGTAAGTACCATCTTTGGACAACAAAGCAATACTTATTTATTCCTCGGATCTTATACTGATGGTGAAATTGGGAATGGTATTTTAGTTTATCAATTTGATACTTTATCGGGAAAATTAACAGAAGTAGAAAGAGTAGGTGGTTTAGTAAATTCCTCATTCTTAACGCTTTCACCAAATGGAAAATATCTTTATGCTTGTACAGATACTCGATTAAAAACACATGGTTCTGTTACTTCATTTGAGATCGATAGTTTGTCTGGAAAACTTACTTTACTAAATAAACAAACCACCAAAGCAAGAAATCCCGTTCATGTTACCGTAAGTAAGAACAATAAACATGTCATTGTGTCTAATTATACAGATGCAAGTATCAGTTTTTTTGAGTGTAATGAAGATGGAAGCTTACAACCCATTTCTCAATTTTTGGAGTTTGAAGGAAGTAGTAAAATCAAAGGAAGACAAGATGAAGCACACTTACATTCCAGTACATTTAGTCCCGATGGATTGTTTGTATTTTCACCCGATTTAGGGAGTGATAAAATCCGTGTCATGAAATATGAAAATTCATTGATTGAAATCGACAAGTTTACTGTAAATACAGAACAAGGTGCAGGTCCAAGACACTTTGTTTTTCACCCCTATTTAAAGTTGGCTTATTGTATTGACGAGTTAAGTGGGGAAGTTTCACAATATGCTTACAAAGAAGGTGAATTGAAAAATATCAAAAAGTACAAATCGTATAAAAAGAATCATAAAGAGTATGCATCAGCAGATATTCATATTTCTCCTGATGGAAGATTTTTATACGCATCAAATCGAATAGCAGAAAATTCATTATCAATTTTTGAAATTGATCAAGAAAATGGTGAACTGCTCATTAAAGGGCATCAATCTACTTTAGGAAAAATACCAAGAAGTTTTGTGATTGATCCCACTGGAAATTTTTTGATAGTAGCGAACAAAGAATCCAATAATCTTATTGTATTTAGAAGAAATAATATAAATGGACAGTTGTTAAAGGTAAGTGAGGTAAAAGGATTGAATAGTCCATCTAGTTTGAAAATGAGAAAATATAGTAGATAGATAAAAGAAATTTTTGATTTAATATTAGTAGTTAATAGCAAGTGATAATGTGGCTACTTGATCTTTTAAAATAAGATATCAATTTAATAGTTTTGAAATAGGCATAAAACAGTTGTTTTATGCTTATTTTTCTATCACACTTTTTTATTTACCAAACGACTAAAATTTATAATATCATTTTGTGCAAATAATTCCCATATTGTGCATTTATAGTCAATTGTACGTTTATTTTATTTGTATAAGGAGAAGCAACTGATTTTTTAATAAATAACGACAGAATTAGAATAGTATGAGTCAATATGTAATGGATGAAAAAGTCGAGGTGATCAAACAAGGCTTAGAAGATAATAATGGAGGTGAATTTGAAAGAGAACCTGTACCATCATCAAAATTAAAAGGATGGAAAAGTTTTGTCGGTATGTATGCCGGAGAACACGCAGCAGGTACTGAGTTTATGATTGGTCCTCTATTTCTAACAGCAGGGGTAAGTGCCTTCGATTTGATAGTGGGTTTACTATTAGGTAACCTTTTAGCAGTACTTTCTTGGCGATATTTAACTTCAGAAGTGGCTGTGAAAAATAGGTTGACTTTATATTATCAATTAGAAAAAATTGCAGGAAGAAAATTAGTGATTGGCTATAATCTAGCCAATGGAATTTTATTCTGTTTTCTTGCTGGCTCAATGATCACAGTATCTGCAACAGCGGTCGGAATACCATTTAATTTAGAGATGCCAAAACTTACGGATACCATGCCGAACAGTGGAATGTGGGTAGCGATAGTGTTGGTCATCGGTATTGTAATATCATTAATTGCTTCTAAAGGTTATGAAACGGTATCTAAAGCAGCTAATTGGATGTCACCTATTATTGTATTGGCCTTTTTTGTTTCAGGTATCGTAGCATTAAATCAGTTAGGCGTAGATAGTGTGGATAAATTTTGGGCAATTTGGGGAGATGGAGGAGAACCATTTAAAGGACAAACCAAATTTACTTTTTGGCATGTAGTGATCTGGTCTTGGTTTGCAAATGGAGCAATGCACATCGGTATGTCAGACCTTTCTGTTTTCCGCTTTGCAAAGTCAGCTAAAAGTGGTTGGGCTACTGCAGCAGGTATGTATGTTGGGCATTATATGGCATGGATTGCAGCAGCTCTATTGTATGCAGTTTATTTAAAATCTCCCGAAGCCATGGGTTATTTAAATAATGGAGAAGCACCTCCAGTAGCACCAGGTCCATTAGCTTATAATGCTATCGGAGTATTAGGTATTGTTGCAGTAGTATTGGCAGGATGGACAACAGCCAACCCTACGATTTATAGAGCCGGATTAGCTTTCCAAGGCATAATGCCGAAACTATCTACTTTTTGGGTAACAATTATAGCGGGAACAGTAGCAACAATTGCAGGTTTATTCCCAGCTTTTGCAATGAAATTGTTAGGTTTCGTGGCCTTATATGGATTTATACTTTCGCCATTTGGAGCAATCATCGTGTTTGAACACTTTTTTGCTAAGAAGATGGGTATTACAAAAAATTATGCTGAAGTGGCAGGAATAAAATTTAATATGTCAGTGTTTTTAGCATGGCTTATTAGTTTTGGCTTGTTTTACTTTATCTCGGTTCAATTCGATGTTTTCTTATCTTTTGTCACATTACCAGCATGGTTACTTTGCGGAGTATTATACTTAGTGTTTAGTAAGTACACGCAAAAAAGTAATTGATATTTTCAACTAGAAAATAAATAGCAGAATCAGATAGATTGTGTTGAAAACGCACTAAAAAATGACGGTTAAATAAAATAATGTAGTTCAACTAATATGAGATTATTCTAATGCATTTCAACTCATTGCATGATTTATTCTCTGATTTTAACTACATTATTCTAATATTTCTTATCATCATTTTGGGTTATTCACCTTATTTAAATTATATTTAATTAACATTTATTATTTGTGACCAGTAAACTATTCAACTGAATGTTTAATTACCGATTTTTTTATTTATACTGTCTACTAACATTGATGTGCATTACTTTTCATTCTAAAAATGTCTATGGTCAACATCAATTCAACTACTTCAGACACATTTCCACCTCTGAAGGGTTTTCTCTTAACTCTGTGAACGCCATTGATCAAGACGAAATGGGGTTTATTTGGTTTGGTACCCGTAATGGCTTGATGCGATACGATGGAGTCGATTTAAAAGTGATGTTAAGGGAAGAGGAAGACTTAAAATGGCAAGGAGTCAACGATATTTTTGATATTGATATTGACTCTAAAGGAGATATATTGATTGGCTCTAGAAGAGGATTTAAGAAATATTCTCCAAGTGCAGAAGCAATTGAACCTTTGAAGCTAAATAAACCTGACTCTTATTTTACTAGAAGAATTTTTGATGTACTAAATATTGATGAAAATCAATCGCTTTTAGGTACCGAGGCAGGTGTAGATGTGTACCTTGCAAAGGAGAATAAATTGGTATCCAATAAGCATAAAGAAAATAATAAAGAAACATTAAGTTCTAACAAAATAACCACTATTTATCGTGCTCCAGATAGTACTATCTGGGTGGGTACCCACAATGGTCTAAACAAATTAATTAGTAACAAAAATGGAGTATTAAGTTTTAAGAGATATATGGCCTACAGGTCTTCTAATATCTTGGTAAATGCGGTATTAAAAGATAGAAAAGGGAATATTTGGGCGGGAACTTCCAAAGGACTGTTTGTATTGAGAAAGGAAGCAAAAGTGTTTAAACGATTTGATAAAATCACTTCTCAATCTTTGACGAGTAACATTATTCGTTGCTTAACTCTAGATCATCAAGATAGGTTATGGGTAGGAACTTATGATGGATTGAATATTATTGATAAAGAGTTCAATCTAATTGCCAAAGTAAACCACGATCCACAAAACAGTAACGGTCTTACTGGAAATAATATTCGATCTTTATTTACTGATGTAAACGGAGGAATATGGATTGCCACTTATTTTGGAGGCGTTAATTATTGGTCAGATAAACTGATGAGCTTTGAGAAATTTGATGAAAGAAATGGTACTCAATTAGGTTACAATGTAGTGAACTCTATAGTTAACGGAGATAACAATACAATTTATTTTGGTACTGAAGGTGGTGGAATTACAATTTACGATTCTAAAAATCGAACTTTCTCAAAAATCGATGAGCTTTCTTACAGACATCCGATCGGTGGAGTGAAAACTTTATTGAGTGAAGGCAACGGAAAAGTTTGGTTAGGTACGTTTGATAGGGGTTTAGTACATCTAAACTTAAAAACGAAACAACATAAAGAATACAGATACGATATTGATAATCCAACATCAATTTCATCAGATAAATTGATTTCATTACAGAAAGCTGAAGATGGAAACTTATGGGTGGGTACCATTAATGGAGGATTGAATCTATTGGATATCAAAAAGAATACCTTCACGCAATTTAAAGCAAACGATTCCATTCCAAAAATTGCACATAATAATGTCCGTTCATTAATGTTGAGTAGCAAAGGAGATCTATATGTTGGCACAGGTTTAGGTATCTCGATGTTAACAAAAAAGAGCTACCTAAATAGAAAGATGGACTTCCAATTTATTGCAATGGAAGAAGGAGTGAATAAGAATCCTTACATTAATGACATTATAGAAACCAATGATGGAAATATATGGGTAGGTACGCTTAGTTCGGGTTTATACTCAATTATCGGTAATAAATTAACACCCGTTCATCTAAAAAATATTACTTCTGTGTATTCCATTGTTGAGGGAAAAAATGATCACAGGTTATGGATGAGTACAGAGAAAGGTATTGTATCCTATGATTTCAAATCAGGTGAACAAAAAATATTTAACAGTGATAATGGAGTTTCACCTAATGAGTTCAATAGAGGTTCTCGTTTTATTGATACTGATGGAAAAATCTATTTTGGAGGTGCATCTGGCGTAACCTCTTTTCATCCTTCTTTATTAGGAAAACAAAACGAATATGCTCCTGATGTTGTTTTAAGCGGCATCAGCTTGTTTGGTAATGACATAAAAACGGGAGATGAATATGGAATACTAGATCAATCTATTGAATTCACTGATGAAATCACCTTAGATTATGATCAACATATATTTACGATTTCCTTTTCAATGCCTAATTATACATTCCCCGATAACAAGGCATACTCTTATCGTATGTTGGGATTGGATGATGCTTGGATAAAAACAACAAACAATAATGTATCATATGCTATTCAGAAAGGAGGAGACTACATATTTGAAGTAAAAGGATACAACAGTCATGGGGTAGAATCAGATAATGTTACTCGACTAAAAGTACATTTAAAAAGTGCTCCTTGGTTAACAACATGGGCATATATCCTCTATTCAATTGTCCTTATTGGTATTGTTGGATTGATCACTTACTTCTTTAGATCGAGAATTTATTTAGAGCATAAATTAGAAATGGAATCTCAGGAGTTGGTACATCAACAAGAAATCCATCAGCAAAAACTGAGATTCTTTACTAATATTTCACACGAATTCAGGACACCACTTACATTAATTTCTGGACCATTAGAAAAGTTAATATCAGAGTATAAAGGACCAAGTAATGTTTATAAGCAACTGCTTGTGATTAAGCAGAATACAGATCAGTTGTTTAAACTGATTAATGAGTTAATGGACTTTAGAAAACTGGAGAATAACCAAGTTCAGTTGAAGGCAGCCAAAGGGAATATTGTCAAATTCATTCAAGAAATTTATTTGTCATTTTCTCAGCAAGCCAACCTTCGTTCTATTGAGTATACCTTTGATGCAAAAGAGGAAGAAATTGATCTTTATTACGATAGAGACCAATTAGAAAAAGTAATGTATAATCTTATTTCTAATGCATTTAAGTACACTCAACCTAAAGGATCAATTTCAATTCATGTAGGTGTAGAAGACGAGATGTTGACTATTGGAATTAAGGATAGTGGCATTGGTATTCCATCAAAACACCTTGATAAAATATTTGATAGATTCTACATGGCCTCACATGATGGAAGTAGATTAAAGAAGAAAAATGGATCTGGAATCGGCTTAGCTATTGTAAAAGATGTAATTGATTTACATAAAGGAGAAGTTAGGGTGGAAAGTGAGAAAGGAAAAGGAAGTCACTTTATCATTCAATTACACTTAGGTAGAGAACACCTAGCTGATGATGAAATAATTGAAGACTTTAAAGACAGTGAGGACATTTCTCAATACCATGAGTCAGAAGATTACTTGGAAGAGGTCAAAAATGCGTCCATCGATTTAATTGATGAAGAAGTAGAATCTGAAGAAAATAATGCTACTGTTTTGGTGGTAGAAGACAATCCTGATATCAGTAAATTTATACACAACATTTTAAGTACTTATTATAAAGTTCACATCGCGGAAAATGGAGCGGTAGGCTTCCAACAGGCATTATCATTACAACCCGATTTAATTATTAGTGATGTAATGATGCCAGTAATGGACGGTATTGAAATGTGTTCTAAGATAAAATCTGATGATAGAACAAGCCATATTCCGGTAATGCTGTTAACGGCAAGAACCTCATTGATCTATAAAATAAATGCATTAGAATCAGGAGCAGAAGATTACTTAAGTAAACCTTTTGAAGTGAAAGAATTGATTCTAAAATGTAAAAATATGATCAATACGCAACAGTCACTTCGAAAGAAATATGCTGATAATGGGGCCACAGTAGAAGTGGAAGAAAAGGTAAACTCTGTGGATGAGGTGTTGATGAATAATGCCTTTAAGATTATCAAAGACAATGTGGATAATCAGTTCTTGAATATCAACTTCCTTTGTGAGGAGTTGGGAATAAGTAGATCACTGTTATTTACGAAGTTTAAGGCTTGGACCAATCAAACGCCAAATGAATATATTCTCAATATCAGAATGAAAAAAGCTGGAACTTTAATTGAGCAAGGGAAAGTGAATATTTCAGAAGTTGGGTATAAAGTTGGGTTTAAGAGTGCCAACTATTTTTCTAAATCATTTAAGAAACACTTTAACATGAGTCCAAAAGAATACCAAGCAAAATTTAAAGAGAGTTTAGGTATCGAAGACTAGTAAATTTATATATAAAGTTATAAGAAAGGGCTATTGCATTTAACATGTGATAGCCCTTTCTATTTCTTTTTTGAATAGTCTATTTATCGAATTCTCAATCATTATTTTACTGGTCATCATTAATAGTTTTCAACTGTTTTAATGAATGTAAATAAGATTATTCTTATCTTGTTAATTACAATGAATTTTTTGATTTAGGATATATATACATTGGGGTATATATCAATTATTTAAACAGATTTGACTACAACATAAGAAATAAAATGATTTAGTTTTCGTACCCTTTAAAAAGTGTCGATTTGACAATAAAATAGTCTAAATAGATAGTCAAATACTACTTATAGGACAATTTTACTTCTTTTAGAGATTATTTTACAATAGATTTTTTCGTACTTCAAATCGTCAAAAGGACTTATTTTTTCAATTCGTGGACACACCAGATGAACCTTTAGATTTTAATAAGATAATCAATGGAAGTCCCAATTACCGGTAACAAAAAATAAGGAAGTGAATAAGAACTTTTATTGCTCACTTTTTAATGTATTTAAAACAGTATGAAATGGAACATCAAAACTACAACAGCATTGTTATAACACTTCGTTGTTAGGCATTCTTTTGAATCGCCGAGTCATACGCTTATGGAAGCATCATGAGTGAGTATGCTAACTAATTATTTTATATACAATCTTCAATTTAGACGATCTAAAAAATCTCAAAATTCAGAGATTAGTTTACCGAACTAATACAAAATGTATAACTATGAAGGATAAAATTTTACGAAGACTTCTGTTATTGTCTGCTCTACTAATGTTATGCAATATGAAATTGCTAGCACAAGACAAATTAACTGTTTCTGGTATTGTAACATCAAGTGATGATGGTATCCCGATGCCAGGGGTGAATGTAGTTATTCAAGGAACAGATATTGGAACAATTACTACAATAGATGGTAAGTATAAATTAAATGTTTCTCCAAACGATGTAATTACTTTCTCATTTATTGGTTATGTAACTGAATCAGTAAATGTAGGAGGAAGAACAAAAATCGATTTTACCATCAAACCAGACTTGGAACAACTCGATGAAGTGGTCGTTATTGGTTATGGTGAGCAAAATCGTAGAGATGTAACAGGTGGTATTGTATCTGTAAAGTCTGACGAATTAACTCAGGCGACGCCTTCTTCTGCTTTAGAAGGTATGCAGGGTAGATTATCTGGTGTATCGATTACATCGAATGGTGGTCCTGGTGCAGGTTCTGAAATCTCTATTAGAGGTACATCAACTTTAAACAGTGGTACTGGTCCATTATATGTTGTAGATGGACAACAAATGGAAGACATCAATAACTTAAACCCAGAAGATATTGAATCTATCGAGGTATTAAAAGATGGAGCTTCTGCAGCAATCTATGGTTCGAAATCGGCTAACGGTGTAATAATTATTACTACAAAATCTGGTAAAGCAGGTAAGACTAAAATTAATGCAAGCTTTGTACAAGGTTGGAACACTTTAGCCTCGAAAATACCTGTTTCTAACACTAGACAAGCCAAGATTTATGCAGACGCTAGAAAAGGTAATGATAAAGATGCAACTCCACTAGATTCTTTATCTACTATCTATAATCAAGATTTTGATTATCAAGATATGATCACGAGAGTTTCTCAAAGACAACAATTTGGATTGTCTTTAAGTGGAGGAACAGAAGCAGCTAATTTCTATTGGAATACAGGTTACATTGGTCAAGATGGTGTTGTAAATAATTCAGATTATTTAAGATATAATACTACATTAAATGTAAACTTTAAGGCAACAAGTTGGTTAAAGGCAGGTACAAGAATCATGGGATCTTATTCTGAGCAAAACGGTTTAAATACAGGTGCTGTATTTGGTCAGATTTCAACTCACTTCCCTTACTTGCCAGTACAAGATGCAGATGGAACATTTATTCCTCAAACATCAAGTCAACAAAATATTCTTGCGGAAACATTATTTACAGAGAGAAGAAGAAGAAAATATAGAGGACAAGCTTTCGGTTTTGCTGAATTTCAAATCTTACCTTCTTTAAAGTTTAAATCAACTATTGGTATTGATGTTCACTTTAAGCGTAACAACGATTTTAACCCTACTATTGTACAACCAATGGGTCGTGATGCTTCAGGTAGTCAAACAACAGAACATGATTTTAGTATACAACAAGAAAACTATTTAAGTTGGAAGAAGAAGTTCAAGGATCATAATATATCAGCAATGGTAGGTATGCAAACGCAAACTTGGACGGATGAGTATGCAAGATTCGAATCGAACTCATTCAATAACGATATCAACAGAACGTTCAACAACGTAGCAGAATTAACTGCTGGTAATTCAAGAACAGAGACAGAAAAACACTCAATTGTATCTCAATATGGTCGTTTTACTTACGACTTTAAAGGGAAGTATTTAGTGGCTGCAACTATTAGAAGAGATGGATCTTCTAGATTCGGTGAAAACAACAAATATGGTATTTTCCCAGGGGCATCTGTAGGTTGGAGAATTAGTGATGAATTCTTTATGAAGCCATTAAAACCAGTACTTTCAGATATGAAATTCCGTGCAGGTGTATCTCAAAATGGTAACGAAAGAATCCCGAACTTCGAAAGTAGAACATTATACCAACCAGGTTATTTCTACGATGGTGTAAATGGTATTGGTGTAAGTCAGTTGGGTAACCCAGATCTAGTTTGGGAAACGACACAACAAGCTTATGTTGGGGTAGACTTAGGTTTATTCGAAGACAAAATCAATATTAATGTAGATTACTATGAGAAGTTAACATCAGACCTTCTTTATAGTGTTCCATTACCGCAAGAAACAGGTTTTTCTAGTGTAAGAAGTAATATTGGTGAGATTAAAAACAGCGGTCTAGAGTTTAACATTAGTGCGAATATTATCAACAAAGAAAACTTCCAATGGTATTCTAGTTTCAATATCGCCACAAACGTAAACGAGATTGTTAAACTTGCTGAGAAAGACGGTAGAATTATTCAAGGTGAATACATTATTGAAGAAGGTGGATCGATTGGTGATATTTATGGTTATACTGCCTTGGGCGTCTTCCCTTATGATGAGTCGAATGCATTTGATAACGATGGTAATCAATTAACGCCAATATTTGATGATGAAGGTAATTTCACTAGATATGAATTGAATGGTAGAGAGTATTCAGGAGAAATTAATCAGTTGAAAGTTCAAAACCGTGTATTAGAAGGTGGTGATGTTCATTGGCAAGACCACGATGGTGACTTTAACATTGATGCAGATAATGACCGTTCAGTAATTGGTAATGGTTTACCTGAATTATTTGGTGGTTTATACAACGAGTTCTCTTACAAGGGAATTAAGCTTTCTGTCTTATTCGACTTCAATTTCGGTAACGATATTTATAAGAAATACGATGAGACAAGAAACCAACGTTTAGTCACAACAGTAGTTCCTGGACCAGAAAGAATCGATGGTGCTTGGTATGAACAAGGTGATGTAGCAAGATATCCAACTTTATATTCTAAGTCGGCTTCTAAAAACAACTTAGGACCTAACACATTCTGGATTAGCAAAGCAGACTTTATTAAACTTCGTTCAGTACGTATCGATTATTCATTACCAAAAACATTAATGGATAAAGTAAGCTTTATGTCGAATGTATCTTTCTATGTATCAGGTCTTAATTTACTTACGTGGACCAACTTTGATGGATATAACCCAGAACTTGGATCAAATGGTAACGCACTTAAACCTGGTCTAGATAACCTAAGATATCCACTTTCAAGAGAATATTTAGCAGGTATTCAAGTTCAATTTTAATGATTAAAAATTTTTTAAAGACATATATATAATGAAAGGATTTAGAAATATTCGTTGGGCGATTTCATTATTGGTCCCAATGTATCTACTGACTGGATGTGATCATCTTCTAAGTGTGGAACCTGATAGTCAAATTGGTGTAAATCAGTTTTGGAAAACAGAAAATGATGCTAGATCAGGTGTTGCCGCAATATATGATGCTGCTCAAGATGCTTATGGATACAAATACTTTATTTGGGGTGAATTAAGGTCTGATAACTTTGGTGCACATCCAAATGCAGAAAAAGTAGAAGCGATACAATTAACAGGGAATGATCTTACCGACCAAAACGAAAATTATGGTGGTTGGGGCGAAATGTATAATATGATCTTAAAGGCAAATTTAGCTATTGAGAATATCCCGAATATTACAGGTGATATAAATAGTCAATTAGGTCAGGCATATGCATTGAGATCTTTTGCTTATTTCGACTTGGTAAGAGCCTACGGTGATGTACCTTTATATACATCAATTCCTTCTGGTCTTGATGATGACATTTTCCGTGAAAAAACATCTGCTGATGTAATCATGAATGAGATTGTTATTCCAGATATGTTAAAGGCGGAAGAATTACTTACTACTCCAAAAGATCGTTTTACATTTTCGAAATCAAGTATTTACTGCTTACAAGCAGAGGTGTATATGCACATTGGAGAACATGGTAAAGCGAAAGAAGTTTTAGATAAATTAGTAGCAATGGGCGAATTTTCTTTAGTAAATACTGCAGAAGAGTTCCACGCGCTATTTAGAAATGAGCCAGAAAGAGCAGGTCTTTCTTCTAATCAAATGGAAACAGGTCCTGAGTTAATTTTCTCTATTGTGTATAACTTGGAGCAAGATCTTAAGCAAAGTGATGTATACAAAATCTTCTGGCCTGGTGTACCAGCATATGCAGTTTCTAAATCTCTAGAAGAAAAATGGAATGCCACTTTTCCAACAGATTCTATTGAATGGGTAACGAAATATCCTGATTTCACTCCATCGGCAGTAGATGATAACGGTAGAACAATTTATGGTGACTATTTCCGTTACGTTCAAATGATTGAGGGTGATAAAGAAATCGGTGAAAAGAGATACGGAAAGTACAATCTTGTGAACTATCCAGCAGCAGACGATGATACCGATATTGTAGTTTATAGATATGCAGGTATGTTATTATTACTAGCAGAGGCAGAAGTACAATTAGGTAATTATCAAGTAGCTGTAGATTTAGTAAACCGTATTCGTTCGAATAGAGATTTACCACAAATATCCATCTTAGATTATCCAACAAAAAACGATTTATTAAACGCAGTTTTGGATGAACGTCAATTCGAATTAATTGGTGAGGGTAAGAGATGGCACGACTTAAGAAGAACGAACAAAGTAGTGGAAGTGATGAACCCTATCAACGGACAAGAAGCGGATAGATTATTATTCCCAATTTGGTTCCAACATATGGTGGACAATCCGAACATTACACAAAATTCTGGCTACTAAAATTTGAATGAAATGAAAGGAATAATCAAAAAAATATCGAATATATTCTTGCTTATTGGTTTAGTTGCAGTATCGGTAAGTTGTGATTTACAATTACAAAAAGAGTGGAAATACGTTCCAGAACCTGCAGGTAATAAGCCAACAGGTATGACAGCTATGGAATGGATTACTATGATAAATGCTGACACTACCTACAATGATGCTAATGGAGATCCGGAGTTTAAGTATTTATTGGAAGCAATTAACCATACTGGATTATCTGAGCTATATAGTGATGAAAGCAATAATAGAACGTTCTTTATATTAAGAAACTCTGCATTTGTTGGGAGTAATCAATTGATATCGGATATGACCGGTTCACCATCAACTCCAATAGCAGAAATAGAAGTAGAACGTTTAACAAAGGCATTGAAATACCATATTGTGTCTGAGGAGTTAAGTCAAGAAACAATCCCGAAGAATGACTTTTTCTTCTACTATCAAACACTTGTAGAGGGTGAAGAAGGTGAGATTGAAATTCATAAAAGGCTTTTCAATCAGCAAATGAGAATCAATACTAAGATTGATAGAGTGGGATCGGGAGATACCCCTACAAATATGCCAAGTACATCAAAAGGTAGAGGTGTAGATTTACACAACTATATTTTTAATAATGGTATAGGACATCAAATAAACGGTTACGTTAGGTATACTGCATTCTAAGTCAAATGAACGGATAATTTATGATAAATAGCTAGTTTCTACTATAATTCGAAAGAGGCTATTTCAATATTGCGAAAAGGCAGACATTATTGTCTGCCTTTTTTTAAAATTATCGATAACTAAAACTTTAGATTAATGAACAACCATTACTTCATATTTATTGCCCTATTTTTCTTTGGGTGTAGCCCAAAAATCAAAGAACAAAATCAGATAATTACCTTTAAAGAAATAAAGTGTAATGAGTTAAATAATCCTTTGGGTTTAGATGTAGCACAACCCACTTTTTCCTGGGAAGTAGAGGCTTTGGGCGAAAATAAAAGTCAATCTGCTTATCAAATAATCGTAGCAAGCTCACCCGAAAACCTTAATATTGATGATGCTGATGTATGGAATGAAGGGAAGAAAATGACAGATCGATCGAGTTATATCAAATACGATGGAGTACCATTGCAAGCTTTTCAAAAATATTGGTGGAAGGTGAAAATTTGGGATGAAAAAGGAAAAGCTTCAGAATGGTCGCCTATCGGAACTTTCGAGATGGGGTTAATGAATCAAGAAGATTGGGGAGAGTCGAAATGGCTTTCTGTGGTGGATAATAGAACATCAGAATATCAACCAAGAGCGTATAAAACGGGTAAAATGAAATCGCCAATAATGGTGAAAAGTCAGGCAGCAGGTTATTTCAGAAAAGTAATTGATACTGAAAAAGAGATCAAAAGTGCTAGAGCATATGTGTGTGGCTTAGGGTATTATGAATTGTATATCAATGGAGATAAAATAGGTGATCATGTATTAGATCCTGCTCCTTCAAATTATGATCAGCAAGCATATTATGTTTCTTATGATATTACCAAGAATTTAAAAGAAGGACAAAATACCTTAGGGACGATTGTCGGGAATGGTTTCTATGGTCAGAATATTTCATGGAAAAGAGACCCAGAATCAGAAAGAGATTTATCGTATGGTAAACCTTGTTTTCGTTTACTTATTGATGTTAAGTATAATAACAACACTCAAAGTTCTTTTTACTCCGATGAAAGTTGGAAAGCCACAACAGGTCCCATTGTATTTGATAATATCTATGGAGGAGAAACGTATGATGCCAGATTCGAATTAACCAATTGGAATACAATTCAGTATAATGATGAAGAATGGTCTTCAGTAAATATTGAGCAACCGAAGATTAAGAAAATAAATGCGCAATTGATGCCTCCAATTAGATCTTTAAAAGATTTAGCGGCACAAAGAATTTTTAAAGCACCCGATGGAAATTGGATCGTAGACTTTGGGCAAAATGTAGCTGGATGGGTCAACATCAAATTATCTGAGGATAAAGGAAAACGAATTGATATTGTTCTTACAGAAGCATTAACTCAAGATGGAAAAGATATTTATTTAGGAAGTACCGGCGGAGGAGCAAATGGTTTAAAGCAGCATTTGATTTACATTTCAAATGGCGAAAAAAATCAGCAATGGTCACCAAAATTCACCTACCACGGTTTTCGCTATGCAAAAATAAGTGGATTAAAAAATAAGCCTTCATTAAATTCTATCAAGGCTGAATTAGTTGCGACAGATATAAAGGAAAAAGGAAGTTTTTCATGTTCAGATTCTTTACTGAACAAGATGCATGAAATTAGTAAATGGACAATCGTTGATAATATTCACGGTATTCCAGAAGACTGTCCGCATAGAGAAAAATGTGGTTGGTTAGGCGATGCACACGCTTTTTGTGAGTATGCACTCTACAATTATGAGATGGATTATTTCTATAAAAAGTACATGATCGATATCCGAACGCAAAGAAAGAAAACAAAAGGTCACCACAAAGAAAAAGAGTATTTAGTACCTACTATGATTGCTCCAGGGAAACGTACATCGACTATTGCAAAATTAGATTGGGGTATTGCAGGCATCTATTTACCATGGTATAATTATCTTTATTATGGGGATTCGGCCATCGTAATAGAATACTATGAGGACATGAAAGAGCTCACCAATTATTACCTCTCATTTAAAAATGATATAGGCATAATTGATAATGGAATGGGAGATTGGTGTCCTCCACTTTGGGATAGAAAAAGAAATCCGACTGCAATGGAATGCGATCCAGTAATATCAGCCAATGCTTATTTTTATGATATCCTGCATATTATGCAAAAGATGGCCATTCTAGTAGATGATAAACAATATGCCACTTTGATGGCCAATGAATATCAACAATTAGGCGAAGCTTTTAACCTTGAATACTTAAAGGAAAACGATAAATATCTTTGGTACGGAAGTCAGACTGCCACGGTAATGGCCCTACAATTTGATATGGTGCCCAAAGAAAAAATCAAAGCTGTAATCGATGGTTTAGAACACAATATTGTTGTCGAAAAATCCGGACATCATTCTACAGGCATTCATGGTAACCGATACATTTATTCTGTTTTAAGTAAGCATGGTAAATCAGATTTAGCTTATGATATTCTAACTGTTCCTACTTTCCCAAGTCAAACCTATGTGATGAATTACGGTTTTACTACTTGGCCAGAAAGACAATTCGAATGGGAAAAAATGCCTGGTTTATCTAATTCATTAAACCACCCTATGCATAGCGGATTTTCTGCCTATTTCTTCGAATCGATTGGTGGATTGAAACCAACTTTTGAACAAGCAGGTTACAAAGAGTTTATTGTAGATCCTACTTTTCCAACTTCAATAACACATGCGGACGTGACCGTTTCAACCCGTTATGGAAAGGTGGAAAACAAATGGGAAATGAAGGGAGGTATTTTAACTATGGACTTGAAAATTCCTTTTAATACAAAAGCTAAAATTGTACTTTCTGAAGAAGAGAAACAAAGCTTATTGATTTATAAACAAGATGGCTCTCAGGTAAAGAATCTCACCTTAGACTATAACAATTTGATATTGGGTTCAGGTCAGTATTTGATAAAATATAAAAAGCAAACAGACACCCTTCTTTAATTTTTTTTTGGGGAGATTTCATAAAATCTTAATCAATTTTCATGATCAACAACACAATAGTATTGAATACTGATACTATTGTGTTATAAGTTGATGAGAATACGATTTTACCTTTAGTATGGATTATTTTACATCAATAGAGCCCTGTTTTTCAGCTATTATTGTAATGAGCGAAAGTCATTAGTGGACGAAAGTCCCAATGATTTTTAGCCGAAATGAAATTGATTTGTAGAACGACATTGAATAGTTTATTGGATAATCGATCACCTTTTTTAGTAAGTAAGACTAATAAATAAAATCAGTGATTTGAAGCATCCAAAATAAACGAAGAGAAATAAAGGATAACTTTTTAAAGTGATTGAAAGGATGAATTTTTTTAAAAAAATAACGATAACAATTTTTTGTGTTGGACTAATATCTAGTTTTAAAACAAACGAAGAAAATAAGGTAGCCTTATACAAACAACCAAAAGCAGACATAGAAAGCAGAGTTCAAGATTTATTAAAAAGAATGACGCTTGAGGAGAAGGTGGCTCAAATGAGAATGTTCCATGCCAATAAAGGAGTGGAGTTTAGTGAAGATGGTAAATTAGTGCTTTCCGATGTGGTACAACAAAAACTAACTTTAGGTATTGGTGGAATTAAGAATCCAGGAGAACACAATACGCCAGAGGAAGCGGCAGAGTTAAACAATCAATTACAAAAATACATTATCAAAAATAGTCGTTTGGGTATACCAGGCTTTTTTGTGACAGAATCATATAATGGAGTGGATGCAGCAGGATGTACAAGTTTTGGACGTCCGATCAACATGGCATCAACTTTTAATAGAGCGTTGATCAAAAAGGTGTACGATGCAGTTGGTAGAGAAGCAAGAATGAGAGGTTTACACTTGACCCATTCACCAGAAGCAGATATTGTAAGAGACCCTAGATTTGGTCGTATGAGTGAGGCATTCAGTGAAGATACTTATTTGACTACTCAAATGATTATTAACGCTGTAAATGGATTACAAGGTGATTATGAAGGGTTAAGCAAAACACATATTGGCGCTGTAACAAAACACTTTGCAGGCTATGCTCAATTAGCTGGCGGTACCAATTTCGCATCCATTGAAATTTCTCCTCGCACTTTAATTGATGAAATTTTCCCGCCTTTTGAAGCTGCTGTAAAAGAAGCTAACACTCTAGGAATTATGGCATCTCATGGTGACTTGAACGGTATTGCAAGTCATGCAAACCCTTGGTTATTAACTGAAGTACTTCGTGATCAGTGGAACTTTGAAGGCTATGTGGTTTCTGACGCAAATGATATTGGTCGTTTACACTATTTTATGAAAGTAGCAGAAACACCAGAAGAAGCGGCTTTACTTGGTCTTCTAGCAGGAGTTGATGTAGACCTTTATGCGGAGGATGCTTATGCTTTATTGCCAAAAATGGTAAAAGAAAAGCCTGAGTTGATGCAATACATCGATCGATCTGCAGCTAGAGTATTGCGTACAAAATTCATTTTAGGTCTTTTTGAGGATCCATATATTAAAGTAAAAAAGGTAAACGATAACGTTAGAACTCCTGAAAATTTGGAGTTGGCAAGAGCATCAGATCGTGAATCAATTATCTTATTAAAGAACGATGGTGTTTTACCATTGGACTCGAACAAAGCAATGAAGTTGGCTTTAGTTGGACCTGTTTTAGATGAAACGGTAAAAGAACAATTTGCTTCTATTGTAGGTGAAAACATCACTTTAGTAACAGAAAAAGGATTTGATTTAACCAATGGTAGAGGTGGTATTCCTGAGTTAACTAAGGAGAACATTCAAAAAGAAGGAATTGAAAAAATTATAAATACAGCAAAGTCAGCAGATGTGATTGTTGCCGTAGTTGGAGGAGATGATTTTACATCAAAAGAAGGATTTTTTACTCATGCTTTTGGAGATAGAGATAGCATCGATCCAGTAGGCTTACAAGATGAATTGATTGTAGAACTAAAGAAGTTAGGAAAGCCAGTAGTTATCGTACTTAAACATAGAAGAACGCTATCAGTAAACACATTTGCAAAAGAAGCAGATGCTATGCTCGATTGTTGGGACTTGAGCGAAGAAGGAAATTATGCGATCGCTGAAGTGTTATTTGGTAAAGTAAATCCGTCAGGAAAATTGCCAGTCACAGTTCCAAGATCAATAGGTCAGATTCCTTTCCACTACAGCCAAAAAGAAATTAACTATAAAAAAGGATATCTTTTTGCTGAAAACACCCCATTGTTCGACTTTGGTTTCGGTTTAAGTTACACTCAGTTTGAGTATTCTGATATATCACTTTCATCAAGTGAAATGACTGATGATTCAGAATTGACTGCACGTATTACCATTACCAACAAAGGAGATAGGGCAGGCAAAGAAACAGTTCAGTTATACCTTAAAGATTTGATTGGCCAAGTAGTTAGACCTATGCAAGAATTAAAAGGATTTGAAAAGATTGAATTAGCTGCTGGAGAGAGCAAAGTAGTTTCTTTTAAAATCACTCCAGACATGTTGGAATACACAGGATTAGAAATGAAAAAGATTCCTGGTTATGGAGATTTTGAATTACGCATTGGAAGTTCTAGTGCAGAGTTTAAAGCAACCAATTTCAAATTGAAATCGGGTAAACTATAAAATTTGTTTTGGCAATGTCTTTATGATAGGCAGGATAATCAGCCTTTTCACAAAAGCGATTGCACCCAGTAATTGAATGAACAAACATCTAAAATGTTATGTGGAAGCTTAGTCAGTTAAAATATTGGATGATACTGTTTTTATCAGTACTGATGTTCCAAGTTCATGGACAAAGAATCGAAACTCGATTAGATGAACAATGGAAATTTGTATTGGATGAAGACGAGGCTAATTTCTCCGAAAAAGAATTTGATGATACACAGTGGACGGTATTGAATCTACCTCACGATTGGTCTTTCAATAAGGGCGTAAGAAATGGAGGAGATCAAATGCAAGGTGGTGGTTATCACGATGGAGGAATTGGTTGGTATCGAAAATCGTTTAATGTTACTAAGTCGAGTTTATCAAACATCTTCTATATCAATTTTGATGGGGTGTATATGAACAGTGAAGTTTGGATAAATGGTCATCGATTAGGGACAAGACCTTATGGGTATATTAGTTTTCGTTATTTAATATCAAAATATTTAAAAGAAGGACAAAATACGATTGCGGTTCGTGTGGATAATAGCTTGGAACCTTCAGCTCGATGGTATCACCCTTGTGGAATCTATGCTTCAGTTAATTTAATTGAGGTTAATTCCACACATATTTTACCAAATGGAGTTTTTGTAACGACTCCGAAAATCACCGATAAAAAAGGGATGGTAAATGCTGAAGTGTCCATTGCTACACAAGGAAAAGTAGCTAAGAAGTCCAGGGTAAAGACATCTATTCTGACACAAAATGGAGAATTGATATCTTCATCTGAAAAAAAAATAGGAGAGTTGTCTTCACCTTATCAATTGAAAATGGAGGTGGAGGAACCCAAATTATGGAGTCCCGAATCACCAAATTTGTATGTCTTAAAAACACAGGTGGTTGTTGGTAAAAAAGTAATTGATGAAGTAAATACCACTTTTGGTTTCCGTACAATCAAATGGGATAATGGTACAGGTTTCTGGTTGAATGGAAATAATGTAAAACTAAAAGGGGTTTGCGAACATTGGGAAGGCGGTCCCGTCGGAGGAGCGTGGACAAAGCCTATGCTTCGATGGAAACTACAATTACTAAAAGATATGGGCATTAACGCTATACGTCCATCTCATAACCCAACGCCACCTATGTTTTACGATATATGTGATGAGATTGGTTTGTTAGTGATGGATGAAATCTTTGATGGATGGCACAAAAAAGCACCTGAAGATTATGGTAAACAAGCTTTTGATGAGTGGTGGCAGAAAGATATCGAAGAATGGATCAAAAGAGATCGTAATCATCCAAGTATTTTTGTCTATAGTTTAGGGAACGAAACACATAGTGATATTGCTCCAGAATTGGTAGCATTCAGTAGAAATATCGACCCGACAAGATTGTACACTTCGGGTGCAGGCAATAGCGAAGACATGGATATTATTGGAGTAAATGGAGGATCAGAAACCCAAACTTTTATAGAGAACAAACGTTTCGAAAAACCATTTATTTCTACAGAAGCACCACATACATGGCAAACAAGAGGGTATTACAGAACTCAAACTTGGTGGAGAGACAATGAGCTTCCTGGGACGTATGAATTACCAAACTTGACAGATAAAGAAATTTTCTTTTATGAAGGATTGGATCCCAAAAAGTGGAAAAATAGAAAACAACGTTTCAACTCATCTTATGATAATGCAACAGTAAGAATATCAGCTAGAAAGAGTTGGGAACAGGTACGTGATAATCCTTGGATCAGTGGTCATTTTCGTTGGACAGGATTTGATTATTACGGAGAAGCAGGACTTGTACATGGAGGTTTACCTTTCAACTTATTTATGGGAGGAGCCTTGGATGTAGCAGGTTTCAAAAAAGACTTGTTCTATTTCTATCAAAGTCAGTGGACAGAGAAAACAATGGTTCACATTTTACCTCATTGGACACATCCTAGAATGAAGGTGGGAACTGAAATTCCAGTATGGGTATATTCTAATGCAGAGGAAGTGGAACTATTCTTTAATGGTACATCATTGGGTAAGGACAAGCCTGGGACAGTATGGAACGAAATGCAATGTGAATGGATGGTTCCTTATCAAAAAGGTACTTTAGAAGCAGTTGCTTATATAGATGGAAAAGTAGTTAAAAGAACTTCAGTAAGCACTAGTGGAGCTCCAGAAGTTTTGAGTACGGAAATCACCAAACTAAAAGCAGAAGATGGCTTTTCTGATAGTTATATCATTACATCTCAGAGTTTGGATAAAGAGGGAAACTTATATCCGTACGGGGAGAATAAAGTGTATTATAAGTTGATGGGCGATCTTCAAAAAGTATCCATGGAAAATGGTAATCCAATCGATCCAACTAGTCGAACAAAATTGGATTACAGAAGCTTATTCTTTGGTAAAAATAGATTATTCGCTAAGGCATCAAATAATGCTCATTCAGCTACTTTAGTGACCGCTTCTATTTTGGGAGATAAAGCCTTGTACTTGTCAGATAGTATTTTCATCGATGTGGAACAACTATCGATTATAGGACAAAATGATAGGATGGATTTAGAAGTACTTTACACTACAGATGCATCAGATCCATTAAAAAGCGGGAAAGAATATAAAGCTGGTTTTACAGTTAAAGATGGAACTACGGTGAAAGCTGTAGTGCTTTCGAATAATGTAGAGTTACTCTCCATGAGCGAAAATTTTGGTAAAAATGAAGGTCTATTTTGGGGAGATGAACACTCCGCAGATATGTGGATTGGTCGAGGAGTAAACATTGCAGCAGAAGAGGCCATTTTAAATGGTAATGCCAAAGTATCAAATGATGCTTACCGTTATAAAGGGACAGGTTTTGTACAATTTGATAAAGGCGAGGGATCGGTTACTTGGTTTAAAGAAAACGATGGTGAGGCAGGAGATTTTAGCATACGTTTTCGCTACATGCACAATAACCAAAATGAACTGCATCCTATGAAATTATACGTGAATGGAACGTATGTAAAAACATTCGATTTTAAGCCAACTGGCGGTTGGGAAAAGGAGTGGAAGTTTGTTAATACCATTGTCAATTTCCAAGCGGGGGCGAACGAGATCAAACTAGAAACCACTGGAAAAAGTGGTCCTTATTTAGACGAACTATTCGTGGATTAGTCCACGAAGAAATGAATGATATAAAAGGAAATCTGATCTAACAAAGAACATGTGATAGATCTGTTTTTCCTCACTGAACAATTTGAATTATTACTTAACAGACAGTATGAAAGAACGATTAACTATTTTATTAAAACATCGTGTTTTAATGCTTTCTCTTTGCGTTCTATGGTTTAATATCACTCAAAGTGTGTATGCACAAGTGACCTTAGAAAAAGAAGTGAAAATTACTGATAAGGCACTATACTTTGATGGTGTCAAAAATCAGAATAGCACCAATGATGATCCCAATTCAGCATATGATTATGCTTATGGGAACTCGATCAACCCTCATGGCGATTGCATCAAGACCTACAAGGAATATGTATTTATGACTTGGTATCAAGGAGGTAAAGACAACCGTCATGTGATGTTGACACGTTACAATACTTCAACAGGAAGCATAAAAACCATAGAGTTTCCACACAGACACACAGGACTAAGTGGAAAGTGGTGGATTGGAGAAACACACAACACTATTGCTATTGGTATTAGTCCAATTAACGGGACAATACACCTCGCTTACGATATGCATGCCTACTCTAATAGCGGTAATTTCGTGAATGATTATTTCCGTTATTCTTATTCCGAAGAAAACGTTGCAGAGTTGACCGACGACGAATTTACCCTAGATAAATTTGTGAAAGATCCTATTGACGGTGATTACAGACATTGTACCATGAGTGGTGTTCGTAATGCATCGAACTTTTCTAAAATGACTTATCCAAAATTCTTCTTAAATACCGAGGGAGAGTTGTTTTTATGTATGCGTAAAGGGACCTCTCATGATGGTGCGATGATGTATATTAAGTACGACGATTCTGAAAATAAATGGGGACTTTTTGAAGGGGTCACTGCTCTTGGTGCTCAAAGTAAAGGGGAGACCCACGATTGGAGTATTTATGGTAACATGAAATTCGCAGGCGGTAAAATGAGATTGGGTTTTCAACGTAGATTACGCAATGGATCTGATAAATTTCAGTATCAAAACGGCGTATATTATGCTTATTCGGATGATCCAACGGGTGCTTCACTTTGGAAAAACTATAAAGGTGAACCAATGACACTTCCTTTAGTGAAAGCAGAGGAAGTCTTAATCTTTGAACCAGGAGATTATGTAGAAACTACTCAGCAAAATATGGTTCACATTGTGGGTGGATTCGATTTTGAGGTCACAGATAGAGGAGATGAACATATTGTATCTCAAGTAAAAGACAAACAATTTAATGTCACTAAAAAGCTGCATACATATAGGAAAGCAGGCGATAGTGAGTTTACAACTGTAGAGTACAATGCAGGAAGCGAATTATATACCTCAGGAAATGATATTTATGTTATTGGCCTTAAAAACGGTAGAGTAAACATTGTAAAAACACAAGGAGGCACAAGCAATTTTCAGGAAGTGTACCAACATACTACAGGACCAACTTTTGATAAAGGAATAGTTCATGTAAGCGATGGTAAATTATACTATTACCTAAAAGAAAATGGAGGCTCAGGTGATCAACGTACTACTTACTTGCAAGTATTTGATTTAGACATCAAGCCATTTAACGTTGGTCTAACTTATCCACTCGATAAAACAACACATATTTTAGGGCAGTCAGTAACGCTATCAGCGGAGATTTCGGGTACAGCAGACATTGAAAAGGTTGATTTTAAAGCAAATGGCACCTTACTGAAATCCGTTACTACCTCACCTTATACTACAGAATGGACACCGACACAACAAGGGGATTATACAATTGAAGCTGTAGCATTTGATAAACAAGGTGAAGAAGTGCTTTCCCCAAGCGTTGGTATTACTGTTTCTGACCCTAAGTATGTTTTATCTTTTAAAGAACTTATCGACAATCAAGAAATTCCCTTAGGAAGTGATTTAGATGTAGAAGCTGAGGTAGGTAATGGCTATAAAGAGGTGACACTTTTTGTTAATGATGTAAATGTCGGGACGTTATCAGAAGCTCCCTTTATTTGGTTATCCTCTTTAATTGAAGCATTAAGAAATCTAACAGAAGCAGAATATATTCTTAAGCTCGTCGCATTAGATGATCAGGATAACTCAGTAGAACATAGTATCAAAATAACCACTCCTCAACTGATTCAATGGGCTTATACAGACGATAATCAGCCCCATACTATTCCAGGTAAAATAGAATTTGAACATTACGATCACGGTGGATTTGATATTGCCTATTGGGATAAAGTGAATCAAAATTCTTCATCATTTAGACCAAATGAAATGGTAGATATCAGTTCTGATGGGACCAAAGTACGTGATATTAAAACAGATGAATGGTTAGAATATACCATCAATGTGACGGAACCAGGGGAATACGAATTACTCGTGAATCATCAAAGTAGAAGGTCTCCTGAAGTGGAACAACTTACGGTATCTTTTCCAGATGAGAACATCACTTTTATTAGCAATAAGCAACTGACGTATACAGGAAACGGACCTTTTATTACTGAAAAAGCCGGCTCGTTTTATTTAGAAAAAGGAGATCATGTATTACGTTTTACTTTTTTGCAATTTGGCTTTGATGTCGATTTTTTCGAATTGAATAAAATAGGGGGTGGGTATTTGGTGACTTTCAATGATGGTACAAATACAGTAACGACTTACTCCAAAGAAGACGGAACGTGTGATCTACCTGAAAACCCTACTCGTGAAGGCTATGAGTTTAATCGATGGGTTACTGTGGATGGGGAAGTATTTGATGAAAATACGGTAGTGACGGAAGATATTGAAGTGCATGCAGTTTGGTCTAGAGCAAATAAATTGGATCTGATCTACAACAGGGATCATGGAACAGTGGATGTGAGTTGGGATACAAATGGAAACATTGTATTGACAGCTGAACCGAATGAAGGGTACACTTTTGAAGGATGGTCAGGTGATCATGATGGAACTGAAAATCCAGCAGTAATTCCATCAGGGAAAGATTATACAATCACTGTGGTTTTCAAAGAAGTCGACAACGCTGTTACATCAATTGATCTTTTTGAAAAAGGAGTGAATGTCTATCCTAATCCATCCAACGGAATCATCAATATCGAATTACCTGAGGTAGAACAAGCGGCCTATAAAGTATTTGATACTGATGGTCGATTAATCACTCAGGGCAAATTTATAAACAAAATCACTTTAGAAATACCGAGTAAAAAACGAGGTATTTATTTCTTAGAAATTATCACTGAACACGGTGTAGCCACCAAAAAAATAATCATAAAGTAGTACGAATAGAAAACAACATTCAGGTGTATCACACCGCTTTTCTATCTATAAACAATTGAAATCTTTAAGCAATATGAAACAAAAATTATCAACATCAGGAGTACACTCCTTCGTAAAAAACTATGTTTTAACTTTCGCTCTCTTACTTATTGGAGTATGTTCTATTCAAAGCGTTTCTGCACAAGAGAGTATTGTCGTAGAAATCACATCTCCAGAACAAGCATCAACTCAATATAAAGGGTATGAGATAACAATTTCTGCTAATGCCAGTGCAGATCCGGGTATCGAAAGAGTGAACTTCAAGGTGAATGATCAGCAAATCAAATCAGATCCAACTCAACCTTATGCTACTACTTGGACACCAACAGAAGTGGGTACTTACAGAATTACAGCAGTAGCAGTAGATAACGAATCGTTTAGAAAAACTTCCGAAGAAATTGTCATTACCGTAATAGAAGCAACAGATGTGGAACAACTTCCATACACTGATGAAAACCTTCCTCATGCAGTACCGGGAAGAATTGATTTTGAACATTATGATAATGGAGGAAAAAACATTGCTTATTGGGATAAGACGGATGTAAATGCATCAGAATTTAGATCAGACGAAACAGTAGATATCTCTACAGATGGAACTAAGGTGCGTGATATTAAGGAAAATGAATGGTTAGAATATACTATTGAAATTCCGGAAACAGGAGACTATGATGTATTGGTAAATCACCAAACAAGAAGAAGCCCTGCTTATGAACAACTTACGGTGTCATTCTTTGATGAAGGTATTGAATTCATTTCGAAAAAGATGTTGACAAATACAGGTTCAAGTGCTTATATGACTGAAAAAATCGGTACCGTAAATATGGAGGCAGGTGTACATGTGTTACGTTTCCACTCTTTAAGTTATGGTTATGATCTTGATTATTTTGTATTAAATAAAGCAGGAGCATCTTATACAGTCACATTTAACGATGGTGTGGGTACTTCTACTGCTACAACAGATGAAAACCTAAATGTAGTATTACCAGAAGATCCAACTCAAGAAGAGAAAGTTTTTCAGTATTGGGCAACAAGTGATGGTGAAGTCTTTGATGAGAACTCTGTCGTAACTTCAAACATGGAAGTGATAGCTGTTTACACTGCAAAAACGTATGCTGTAAATATTATTTCTGAAACAGGAACAGTAACGATATCACCTGAACAAGATGGATATGAACTGAATACTGAGATTACATTAACAGCCACTGCTGATGATCTTTACGAGTTTAGTTCATGGTCTGGTGATGCTACAGGAACTGAGAATCCAATTACTATTACAGTAACTGGAGAATTAAATATTACTGCACATTATGAGACTTCGGTACAACTATATGATGTCACATTTAATGATGGAGAAAATACTGTAGTTGTAACTACCTATGCTGATGGTACATGTAAATTGCCAGATACTCCTGTACATCAAGACAAAATCTTCCAACATTGGGAAATGAGTAATGGAGACATCTTTGACGAGACGACAGTTGTTACTGAAAATATTGAAGTAAATGCAGTTTGGGAAGTGAAGAAATTTACAGTAACTGTTGTTGCAGAAAATGGATCAGTAAATATCTCTCCTGAATTTATTGTGCACGAAAGCGGTTCTGAAATTACTTTGACAGCTACGGCTTCTAGTGGGTACGAGTTTACATCATGGTCTGGTGATTATGAAGGAACAGAAAATCCTTTAACGATGACTATCAGACAAAACATGAATATCACTGCTAATTTTATTACAAGTACTGTTGCTTCGGTAAATCAACTTGATATGGTATCGAAGGTATATCCAAACCCTTCGAATGGAGTGGTAAATGTTGAATTTGCGTCTTCAGATCAAGTAACTTATAAAGTGGTGAGTTTAAATGGAGCTTTACTTAAAGAAGGTGTTTTCACCAATAAAGTAAGCATCGATTTATCGGATCAAACTCCAGGTTTATACTTAATTGAGTTACAAACAAAAGATGGATTTGTAACGAAGAAAGTTTTAATCAAATAGGTAATACAGGAATATAAAATCACGTTGGCCGCTTTTAGTTATTACGCTTAAAGTGGCTATCGTGAATTTTTTATTTCTAGCTTCCTCCATTTTCAATTGCTCATCAAAAACCACTTCCAATGATAAAAAGTATAATACCAATTCTCATTTTTTTCAGTCTATTGCTCGGTTGTAAAAGTATGAAGGTAGAGGATGTTACTCCAGTTATAGATAATAAAGAAAAGGAGGAAATAGTAGAAAAAACACCAGAAGATGAAATTGATGTAGAGCGCCCTGAAAACTATCCGTTTAGTATTGAAGAAAGAGTTTCTGCAACTTTAAATGTAGATACATCAACCAAAGAGAAATTTAAAAACCAATTACTAGGATATAATATTGAAGGCTTTAAATCATCAACAGAAAAGGATTTTATCAGGAAGTTTAATCCGGTAAGTATTCGCTTTCCAAGTGGTTTATGGTCTAACTTTTATCAATGGCAAACGGATGGTTATCAAAATGATAGTTGGGACAATAAAAGTCATGAAGCCTCATTGGATATTTATGCTGAAAAAATTAAAGGAAACATAAATGATATAGCTTCACTTAACCAAGAAAAACTAACTAACTATGGAAAAGGTTTTCATATGATGTGGACCTATTCCATGAACTTTGATGATGCCGAAAGTTGTGTGGCTAGGGCAGAAAAAGATGAAGCATTGGGTTTTGAAATCAAAGATATTGAATTAGGCAATGAGCACTTTTGGAAATCACAGCGTTCTAATCAAACCAAAACGGAATACGATTATCTAAATAGGGCATCCTCTGTAGCAAATGGATTGCATCAACGTTTTCCAGAAGTAAGAGTTTCTATTCCATTGAGTTGGAGAAGGACTCATGAGGAATACAATAAGGTCATTATTGGCGATCAACAATATTTCGATGCTATTTCTTTACATAAATATATGGGAGCAGATCCCGATGTTCCAGGAGAAAGTAATTCAGCTTATAGTGCATTATTGACTTCCAGAGAAGTGTTAGAGGAGGATGTTCTATGGATAAGAAGCCTTGCAGGAGATAAACCAATTTGGATGACAGAATGGGGAGTAAGTGCTAATTCGGATGTAGAAGTGAATTCTGGAGCCTGCTTAGGAATGGCAGACGTTTACCTTTATATGGCAGAAAATCAAAATGTATTTGATAGAGCCAATTGGTTTATTTTTAATAAAGCACTCAATCCAATGGTAGTAGTCGATGATAGACGAAAGCCAGTCTATCCACTTCAAAAAAGAGGATATTTGTCGGTTCTTGAAATTTTTAATGAGGTATTTATGGATGCTGATATAATTGCATCGAGTATCACCTCTACTAAATTGAATGAGACTATGAATGCTGTAAATGCGGTGATGGTGGATAAGGAAGGGAAACAAAAAATTATTGCAGTCAATCTATCCTATAAAACAGCACTTTTCAAAGTACTATTTGATAATCAAGAGAGAGTGCAATCCTATAAACATCAAGCACTTGTATTTGAAGAGTTAGGTCCAGTAGCTAATATTGGAATCGACGAAGATCCTAAGGTTTTGATAAATGAAGAGGCTAAAAACCTTGAGCTTCCACCTCTATCCATCAGTATAATCGAATTGAATAACTAAGCTATTAACGGATAAACCATGAATGAAAAATATACTTATTGGTTAAAGAAGATCCTATTTCTTCCATGCCTTATTATCTCCCTTTTTACACAAGCACAAGAAGTCGATTATTTCTCCAATAATGCTTTTGGAAACCCGGTGACAGGGCATTCAGGCGAATACTATAATGGAGTGACTTATGTTGCCTATCAAGGTGAAAAAGAAGATGCTTTTGTAGCGGCTTATAACCATAAAACAAAAAAATGGATAGGCCCATTCAAGGCAGGAACAAGTTTACTAGGTAAGAAAGCTGGGAAAATTGATAACCACGGAAAGCCTTCTTTAATTGTGGATGGAGCCGGATATATACATGTTGTTTTTGGTGGACATGGAGGTTCAAAAAAGATGGGTGTTAATCCATTAGGGAATTACAATAGCGGTAAACAAATACATGTGGTTACCAAACGGCCAATGGACATATCAAGTTGGGAGGTCGTAGATAATCTAACACCTTTTGCTACATATAGTCAGTTTATCAAAATGGATAACGGAGATATTTATTTATTCTTTAGGCATGGTGCACATCGAAGTAATTGGGTGTATCAAGTCTCTAAAGACAATTGTAAAACGTTTTCTTCAGTAAAATCCATCGTAAAAGCTAAGCCTACATCACCAACAAAAGTATGTAATGATGTGTATGACTCTTGGTATTTAGACTTTCATAAGGGAAGTAATAATGAGATTTTGGTGGCTTATAATTATCATGTGTGTAAAAATATGAGACCACATGATAGTGAACGTCATAACTGTTATTACATGAAATTGAATACTGAAAACGAAGAGTGGTATAATGTAAAAGGAGAGGTTTTGAAATTGCCAATAACAAAAGAATATGCCGATAAGAAAACAATGGTGGTCAATACCGGAGATCGTTGGGGACAAATTGGCCGAGCATTTATGAATAATCAAGGGCAACCACATGTATACTGGTATGAAGGAGAATATGATCAATCAAAGCATGGAGGTCCAAAAAAGTTGGTCAATTATTATTGGACAGGCTCTGAATGGATTGGAAATGATACCAATTTGCCTGTGGAAGGTAGAGGGGACGTACTTATGAATTCTAAAGAATCTCTTCAATACCTCATAGGTTATAAAGAAGGTACTTCATCTGAAGTAGCTTGGTGGAGTAGTAAAGATGTGGGGCAAAACTTCCAAAGAGGGAAGGTATTAATGAAAGAAAAGGGAGCGAAATTCAAACTATCTAATTTCATCAGAAATGCACACCCTGATGCTAGAATAATAGCTACCCAAAAAATAGATGGAACAAATTATTCTAAAGTTTTTCTCATTGGTGATAATGGTCCCATAAAACTATTAAAAGTGGAAAACTAAGTCAAATGTTCTATTCATTCGAAATGTTGAATTATAACCATCAAATAAATGAAAAAATATATCTTTTTAACCTTGATTGCCTTAGTTGTAATCACTTCTTGTTCGATACAAAAACAGAATACTGAAACACAAACCAAACCACCTAATATACTCTTTATAGCTGTTGATGATTTAAGGCCTGAGTTGAATTTTTATGGAGCAAAACATATCTACTCTCCTAGCCTTGACAAATTAGCGAGCGAAAGCTTAGTCTTTGATCAAGCTTATTGTAATATTCCCGTTTGTGGAGCATCAAGAACGAGTTTATTAACGGGTGTTCGACCTACAAGAACTCAAATGCTTGATGCAAGAACGCAAAAAGATATCGATCTTCCTGATGTTGTATCTCTTCCTATGCTTTTCAAACAAAATGGTTACACTACTATTTCTAATGGAAAGATTTATCATCACAAAAAGGACGACGCATTAGCATGGGATGAAATTTGGCACCCCGATCGATTATGGGATTTTGCTTTGAAAGAAAATCAAGAATTAAGAGAAAGAACAAAAAGAGGTTTGCCCTTTGAGAAAGCAGATGTGGCAGATTCGGTATACAGGGATGGGAAATTAGCACTTAAAGTGATCAATGATTTAAAGAAACTCAAAAAACAAAATCAATCTTTCTTCCTGACAATGGGTGTAGCAAAACCCCATCTCCCTTTTACAGCCCCCAAAAAGTATTGGGATCTATACGATAGGGAATCCATTAAATTACCAGAAAGTTATGTCCAACCGGAAAGTACACCCAAAGTGGCTTTTCATAAATTTGGAGAACTTAGACAATACGAAAGTGTTCCCAAAAAGGGAGATATTTCTGATGAAATGGCAAAAGAGTTGATTCACGGTTACTATGCATGCGTAAGTTATATCGATGCTCAAATTGGACTTGTTCTAGAAGAACTAGAAAATCAAGGATTAGCTGATAATACCATTGTAATTCTTTGGGGTGACCATGGATGGAATCTCGGAGATCACAAGCTTTGGTGTAAACATGTCACTTTCGAAAAGGCTTTGAGAACACCTCTGATTTTAAAAGTACCCGGTAAAACCAGTGGTCAACGAACAGATGCGATCACAGAATACATTGATGTTTATCCTACATTGGCTGAATTAGCAGGTCTGAATGTTCCGAAAACAGCAGTGGGACAAAGTATGGTTCCAATTCTTAATGGTGATACGAGTGAGAAAGATTGGGCGGTGTGCAAATTTAAAGATGCTGTCACCTTAATTAAAGGAGATTTATTTTATACCGAATGGACCGACGTTGAAGGGGTGGCTTATGAAAGAATGCTTTTCGATCACAAAACAGATCCATTGGAATTGGATAACCTTGCTGAGAAAAAAGAGTATGCAGAAGTGGTAGAGAAACTATCTATAGAATTAAGACAAAAATGGGGAGATCAGTTTCTGTAAAAACTATCTACAAAAGAGTAAATAAGTATATAAAAAGCAGTAAAATAGTCTAATAGAATGATAGAATATACGATATCACCCATCTATTAGACTATTTTTTTATGACTTCACTTTAGTTTTAAATCAAACTTCAAGAGAGTTGACTTTTTTGATTTAGAAATGATAATGACAATAACAAACTAAAGTATGAAAGCGACATTTTACTATATAACCTCATTGATTTCTTTTCTTTTTATGACTGTGCAAACTTCAGCACAAGTAGAAAGAATATTTGAAGTAAAAGTGACAGACTCCGGTTTATATTTTGATGGTGAAGAAAGAAAATCAAATTTGGAAGTAGATAATCCTGGATTTGAGTATTATTTTGGTAGACGAATAACACCACATGGGGATTGTATCAAGAAGTATGGGGATTTTTTATTCTTGACGTGGTACATGGGAGGAGAAGAAAATAAAAATGTGATGTTATCTCGTTTGCATATCCCTACCCAAACTTTAGAAACCGTGAAGTTTGAACATACACATGTGGGTTTTAGAAATACTTACACACACATAGGCGATTCACATAATACCATTGCGGTAGGTGTTTGTCCGTTAGATAACACTGTTCACTTGTTGTATGATATGCACTCTTACAGTAAAGCCGACTTCCCCGATACTTATTTCAATTATCAAGTATCTTTAGAAGGAGCAGCACTCGCCCCAGTAGGATCTTTTAATCGAGATTTATTTAGATCGAAACAAACGTATTTAAATGCATCATATAATTATTCAGACATCACTTACCCTAACTTTTTCCTAAATGATGACGATGAGTTATTTGTTTGGTTTAGAGAAGGAGGGAACAATAACGGTATGTATAAGTTTGCAAAATATACCGATGGCGTTTGGGGACCATTCACAAACTTCAGTACACTCAATGCAAAATCAAAAGGCAACCTTTACAATTGGGGTTTATATGGCGATTTAAAATATATCAATGGTAAACTTAGAGTGGGATTCCTAAAACGAATGAGTTACAATGATGATAAGTATGTCTACAATAATGGATTTCATTATGGATATACAAACGATCCATCGGGAGAGACTGAATGGTATAACTATAAAGGTGAATCATTCTCAATTCCGTTGGTAAGTCCAGAGAAATTATTTTTCTACGAACCAGGTGATGTGGTGACTCAAGGCGGAGCAAATTCTGTTCGTATATCTACTGGAGTAAACTTTACAGTAACTGATAATGAATCCGTTCATTTCATTACAAATAGTATTAAGAGTGAAGTTGATAATCAGAAAAAGAATGTCCACGCCTATAAAAAAGCAGGTGATGATGATTTCACGATTACAACTGACTTTCCTGGGGGTGACCTTTATGCCGTAGATGGAGATATGGTTTATTTGATCAGTATGAAAAACAATAAACCTTATATCTTAAAAGCGGAAGGTGGCACAAACAATTGGGAAGAATTGTACACGGCAACAGATGGCATCAATATGCTTCATTCTAATATTTTGATTCAAGATGGGCAATTATTTGTGTATGCCATGGAAAGAAATGTGAGTGGAGATGCTCGTCCAATTTATATACAAGGATATGATTTAGGTATTGAGCCTGTAGAAGAAGAACCAAACCCGGATCCCGATCATGAAACTGACCCAGAAACAGATCCTGAGGACGAGATTATCAGCTCAACTTCTTTGGATAACGCTCCATTTAAATGTTTTGGTGCTACAGGGGCTATAAAACTTTCTGAAATGTCATCAAGAAACGAAGTGGTGGTTTATAACCTTTTTGGATCTTTAGTTTATCATCAAGTGGTAAATACAACGCACCTTACTATTCCTTTACGTTCAGGCTTGTACATTGTGAATGTATCGGGACATACTAAAAAAGTGTTTGTAAAATAGGTTGTTGTTCAAACCGTTTTACATTTTGATTTTAAATCATAGGCAGTAAGAATACTTGTCTATGGTTTTAAATCAATTAAACAGCTAAAACTTTAGAAATAGAATGAGCAAATGAATTATATAACTAGTAAATACCGAAACAACTTTTTAAGGAGAGCTTTTTTACTGATACTTCTATCCATCAATTTTATTTTTAAAAGTCAGGCACAGTCCTTAAAACATCCCATCATTTGGATTACAGAAGACGAAAAGGAAGAAATATATAATAAGATCGGAGAATATGGTTGGGCACAAGAGTTATTAGATCAAACCTATGCCACTGTAGATAAAAAAGTAGATTTACATAAGGCTGCTCCAAGTTGGTGGATTAGTAAAATACCACCTCTTGCCAAAGATGATAATATTCCAGAGTTAAAAGTAAAAACGGTGCATCAGCATGGGGCATTCACAGGACAAGCAGCCCACGCTGCATTGATTTATTACCTCACAGGGAAAGATGAATATGCACAATATGCGGCAGACATCATTTGGCATTATGGATCCGAATTATCTACCAGAGAAGGACACAATACCTCTATTTGCGGCTACCCATTTTATGATGCAAGAACCTCTTATGGACAAATTGCCATCGCTTATGATTTTATATATAATTGGCTGAAAGAGCCGAATAGAAAAGTATATTCCCTTTCTCAAAAGAACTATATAGATTATGATAATGCAGTGATGCAAAAGGCGGTATTGAATATGACCGATAACATTCTGCAAGAATATGGTCGACCGGATGTACATGGGAAATTTATTTCTAATCACCCTGTTCTAACAGCTCCCGGAGCGTTATTCCTGATATTATGTTTAGAAAATGATAAAGAAAGAGAACATCTGTTTGATGTCTTTTGGGAGGAAGGCACATACCATCAGAATTCATTTAAAAATACGATTTTACCCATGTTTGGGGAGCAAGGCATATGGCCTGAGTCAACAAGCTACAGTTTTATGGGGAACATCACTATGATTCTTAATATCATAGATCGGATTAAACCAGAAATGAATGTCTATAAGGATTATAAAAATATTCTAGAAGGTAATTTTTTATTTGATAACCTCCGATATCCTGATAGAAGATTTGTCTCTTATGGAGATACACATCGCAAAAATGATGGGACTGAAAAATTGTATCGATATACGCTGAACCTTGCTCAAAGAAGAGGATTGAAAGACTTTGAACATAAAGCACAAGTAGCTTTAAAACAAAGATATGATGCTCAGGGAGGGTATAAACCTAAAGTGAGTGTAAATACCTTTGGGAATTACGGTACATTTACAAATTTGTTATGGGGTAGTAATATTCCTGATGTCATTGAAGGAGAAATTGATTTCCAAAAACCAACAGTAGTAATTAAACATGCAGGAGTGGTTTTACAAAGAAATTATGTCGATAAAAATAATGAAGAATATGGATTGTGTGGTGTAATTGGAGGAGCCCATTATGTTCACTCTCATGCTACTGGTATTTCCATGGAACTCTATGGTGCAGGCTATGTGATGTCTCCTCAAGCAGGTTTACCTACAAGTGTAGCACAAAGGAGAATACCACTACACGAACATTACTTTAGATTATATGCAGGAAACAATACCGTTGTAGTTAATGGGTCTTCTCATGGATTGGATGAAGGATCTTGGAAAGGTAGAGCAAATGTTTGGCAAAATACTACTGTAAATGTAGCGTCAGAACCACTTCATTTAGAAAAACCAATTGCACAAAACTTCAATTTTGCTACTCAACATCTTGATGATAATGTCAATAATGCAGTACAAGAGCGTACGTTGAGTACCATCCGAACCAGTCCAACAACAGGCTATTATTTTGATATGTTCCGATCTAAATCATTAGGAGAAAATAAATTCCATGATTACATCTATCATAATATTGGAGATAAAATGACGGTTTTGGATGAAGAAGGAAAGAAGCTCAAAACGAAATCAACGGATAAGTATCAAAATGATATTGGTGACCAAGTGCAATCACCGGGTTGGCGTTATTTCGAGGACACGAAGTCGTCTACATCAACTGATCAATCTATTTCCGTTAGATATGATTTAAATGAGGATAAGAAGTATATGCATCAGTTTTTGCCTTCAGGAATTGCTCGAGAATACACCACAGCTTTAGCTCCTCCTAGTCGTGATATTAATGAAGCTTATCTTGATAAGAAAACAAAAGTATTAGTGGTTAGGCAAAAGGGAGAAGCATGGGACAGACCGTTTATTTCGATTTATGAGCCTAGTGCTTCTAAAACATCAAGTATTCGTAATGTAACTCCATTGAAAGATGGAGAGGCGATCATTGGTGCAAAAGTAACTTCTGAAGTGGAGGGAACTCATATTGTAGATTATATCATATGTGCAGAGAGTTCGGATGTACACTATACGAATTCAGACTTATATCTTCAATTCATTGGTCGTTTCGGAATTGTTAGGGAGACAACGACTACAAGTGGAGAACAAGAAACAGCACTCTATATAGGAGAGGGACAAAGTTTATCCTTCAAAGGATTAAAGCTTAATTCCGGTAGTCAAAATAAAGCTTTCAAAATATTCAATCTTACTCAATAGTAATCAAATATTAGTCTGTATAGACTTAACAATTATTGAATTGTATGAAATTAAATGAACTAACAAAATGAAATTATTACTCAAAAAAATAATTCTTAGTAGCCTATTACTATTAGTGTCTACAGCTATTTTTTCAAACCCCATTGATTGGGGAAATGCCCAATGGATATGGCAAGAAAAGGACAGTCCTTCCAATACATGGATGTGTTTTAGAAAAACGGTTGAATTAGAAAAAGTACCAGAAATCATAGAAGCCCATATCTCTGTTGATAGCAAATTTTGGTTATGGGTTAACGGAGAAATGGTCATGTTTGAAGGTGGGTTATCGAGAGGTCCAAGTCAGGCAGGAGAATGGAATAGAAAGGAAAAAATTACACCCGCTAATTCATGGTATGAAACTGTAAATATCCAATCGCATTTAAAAGAAGGAAAAAATACCATTGCCATTTTAGTTTGGTATTGGGGTAGGGAAACGCATAAAGGAACACATATCGATAGTAAAAAAGGAGGTTTACTTTTCCATTCTCAAATAGGAAATCAAACTGTTGTTTCTGATAAATCTTGGAACGTATTACAACATACTGCTTATGATAACTCCATTGAACCACCAAGTAAAAACTTAACTCAATATGGAGTACAATTTGATGCTCAAAACGCTTTGAATGATTGGACATCAAAGGCTTGGTATATGCCCGATTATAATGATAAAAAATGGAAGAAGGCGACTGAAAAAGGGAAGTTAGGGATAGCTCCATGGTATAATGTAGAACCCAACATTGTTCCTCATTTAATTAATCATGGCTTAGCAAATTATGAAAATCATGAAGAACTTAATTTACCTTTTGAAAGTAATGGGAAGGTCTTAAAATGTAAACTTCCTTTCAATAAACAGATTAATCCTTATTTTGAGATTGAGTCGAAAACTGCAGGAGATACCATTTTTATCACTACCGATAATCATCTAAATCAAATTACAGCTACCTATGTAACAAAAAAAGGAAAACAGTCTTTTGAGTGTTTTTCATGGATGAATGGACATGATATCAAATATACTTTTCCAAAAGGAATCAAAGTCAATGTTCTAAAATACCGTTGGATGAGTGTAGGAAAGATGGCAGGGTCTTTTGAAGTGGACGACCCTTTTTATACTCGTCTTTGGGAGATGGGTAACAACACTTTATTTGTTTGTGCTCGTGATAACTTTATGGACTGTCCGGATAGAGAAAGAGCATTATGGATAGGTGATGTAGCTGATCAGGCAAGTTACCTTTTCTATTCCATGGATAATGCTGGTCGTCAGTTGTTGAAAAAAGCAATTTTACAGACCATGATGTTCAGTGAAGATGGAGTAATCGGAGCTTTGGGTCCATTGAGAGTAAGAGAATTAGTTTCTCAAAGTTTACAATTTATATCTGGAGCAATCTGGCCTTACTATCTGAATACAGGTGACAAAGCAACTTTAGAAAAAGTATATCCTTACGTTTTTAGCTACTTGGATTTATTTCCAATGCAAGAGAATGGTTTGCCTGAATATAGAAGAGGAAAAAGCGCAGACACATGGGATTGGCTAGATTGGGGAGTTGAGAACACGATTGATAAAGAACCCATTCAAATGGCATTTTACTATTTAGCTTTGAAAGAAGCCCATAAAATGGCAAATGTAGTAGGAAACAAAGAACACATACAGTGGTATCAATCACGTATTGAATCAATGGAAATTGCTTATGATAAAGCTTATTGGAAAGATGGTTTTTATAGTACTGATATCAAGAAGTTTAAAGACGATAGAGCAAACGCCATTGCTATCGTTTCGGGAATCGCTAAGCCAAAATATTATAATCAAATTGTAGATAATGTGTTGATCCCTAATCGTTTTTCGAGTCCTCATTTCGAATGGATTGTAGAAGAAGCCATGTGTATTGCCGGAAGACATGAAGCCTCATTAAAAAGAATGAAAGAGCAGTATCAAAGTCAGGTAAACCGAAAAGGAATGACGACTTTATACGAGAAATTCCCAAAAGGAGGAAGTTATAATCATGCTTGGAATGCTCCTAACACTATTTTATCAAAATATATCGCAGGTGTTCAGCCGACGGCTGTAGCTTGGAGCGAATTTGAAATTTCGCCCACATTATTACACATCAAAAAGCTATCAGAAAAGATTCCGACAGTAAAGGGAACTATTGATTTTACGATTAATGTAACAAGTCAACAATATGAAATAGACTTACATTCTCCAAAAGAAACGAAAGCCATTATTGGTATTCCTAAGGGTAATAAGAAGATCCAAAAAGTACTGGTGAATGGTCGTGAAGTATGGAAAGATGGGAGTTTTATAAATAAACTTCATGGTCTCTCTTTTGAGAAAGACGTGGACAACTTTTTAAAGTTTAAGCTTACAGGAGGGGAGTATATAGTTAAGGCAATTTATGAAGAGGAATTGTAAAAAAAGACATTATGAAATTTTATATCAGTCTACTCTTCTTTTTGTTTTTTCAAATCAGGAGTAATGTATTCGCCCAAGACAAGCCCAATGTTTTATTCATTGCCATAGATGATCTAAACGATTTTGTGGGTTGCATGAATGCCTCAATAAAAGCCTATACACCAAATATCGATAGACTAGCAGATCAGGCTGTTTTATTTACGAATGCACATTGTCAGGCACCCATTTGCGGACCTTCAAGGGCAAGTATTATGACAGGGTTGCAACCATTTACTTCAGGAAATTACTTGCAATTAAAGGATAGGGATATACAAAAAGGAAATGAAAAAGTAGCCAATAGTATCTTAATGCCCGATTATTTTAAAAAATATGGCTACAAGACGATGGCTGCAGGAAAAATTTACCATGGAGGAGATCAGTTAAATTCTTTTGATGAATATGGAGGGCGTTTTTCTTGGTTTGGACCAAAACCTAAAGAGCGTATGAATTATGATCCCAAAAAAATACCACATAAAATAGGGAATACGTTAACCGATTGGGGTGCTTTTCCAACTCATGATAGCTTAATGACTGATTACCAAGTAGCGGAATGGATAATTGATAAACTAAACGAAGAACATCAAAAACCATTCTTTTTAGCTGCTGGATTTTTAAGTCCTCATGTTCCATGGCATGCCCCACAAGAATGGATGGATAAGTTTCCAATAGATAAAATTGAGTTGCCTCCATACCTAAAAGAGGATAATGATGATATTTCTGAAATGGCCAAAAAGGTAAATGATGCTCCAATGATGCCTACAACAGAAGAGATGATCAGGCAAGGACAGTGGAAAAACATCATACAATCTTACCTAGCATGTGTCGCTTTTATGGACGCCCAAGTGGGTAAACTATTGGATGCACTCGAAAAATCATCCTATGCTGATAATACCATTATTGTATTATGGTCAGACCACGGTTATCATTTAGGGGAAAAAAATAGGTTTGCCAAGCAATCGCTTTGGGAGAGAAGTACCCGTACTATACTTTTATTTAAACCATTAAATTCTAAAAAAGGACGTTGTGATCAGCCGGTGCAACTATTAGATATCTACCCCACCTTATTAGACTTATGTCAGTTGCCTGCTTACAGTTTAGCCGAAGGTCATTCTCTTATACCTTTAATAGAAAACAATAAAATGGAATGGAAGTTTCCAGCACTTTCGTCTTATGGTGTAGGGAATATAGCAATAAGGAATAATGATTTTCGATTGGTCCAATATGAAGATGGTTCCTCAGAGTTGTATGATATGAAAAAAGATCCTGATGAATGGACGAACCTCTCCAACAATAAAAAGTATGCTAAGGTAAAGAAACAACTCCAACAATGGATACCCAAAGAATGGGCTCCATTATCTAAATATTCAAAATATAATTTCAATGAATATTTTAAAGAAAAATCAAATAGCAATAAAACAATTAAGTGATATAAAAGGAGTATATATTAGAAGTAATGCTAAAGTTTACACAGAAGAACTTTAGCATTAATTTTTTATACCCATCCCCAAAACAGACACCCAAATAACTATCAAATACATTTATTTAACGCTTTAAATCTGCAAACGCCCATCAATTTTATTACCTTTGAAGCGTAAATAGCAAAGCATTTTTTTTAATGATAAGTGACTAAATAACTTCATTTTTTATACCGCTAGGCACATTTATCCTCATAGATACACACTTTATATTGTCAAATACACTGATTTTTTGAAAGTGAGATACATTTGATTTATCAAAACAAAAACAACTGTTCAATTCGCTTGTATGCGATGACATCAAATACACTTTTTAAAAATTAAACTTATTGGAATGAAATAGAAAAAGTATAGCTAGGCGGGGTCGCAGAGAAATCTGCAAAAATTTATGAAATGGATTAACACTTAATTTATCTAAAACGTATGGAACAGACGAATACTGTTTTCAAAGTGATTAAATATTGTAAATCATCTGTACTATTATTTTCGCTTCTTATACTATCATTTAACTCTTTTGGACAAACTCTAAAAATTAAGGGTAAAGTTATTAGTGAAGATGATAAGATGGAATTACCGGGTGTAAACGTAAGGATTCTTGGTACTAACCAAGGTACGATTACAGACTTTCGTGGTAATTATGAATTAATGGCTGAATCAGGAGAGACATTGGAATTCAGTTTCATTGGTATGGAAACCCAAACTGTAAAGCTTTCTACTCAAACCGTTATTGATGTAGTATTAAAAACTGATGTTCAATTATTAGACGAGGTAGTTGCCATTGGTTATGGTGAACAAAAGAAAAAAGAAGTATCAGGAGCAGTGGCTCACGTTTCTAATGAGTCCTTCTCAAACTTTGTAACTGGAGATGTATCTAATGCACTTCAGGGTCAAATTGCTGGTGTAAATGTATCTACGAGTGGTTCGCCGGGTGCGGACGCTGTAATACAAATTCGTGGTGTAAGTACCGTTTCGGATATGGCGGGGGCAACAGAGCCTTTATATGTTGTAGATGGTATTCCACAAAATGAAAACCCAAGATTAGCACCATCGGAAATTCAATCGATGGACATCTTAAAAGATTTGGCATCATGTGCAATTTATGGTACTAGAGGTGCAAACGGTGTAATTTTAATTACCACCAAAAAAGGACAAGAAGGAAAACTAAGTGTAAGTATTGATGGTTCTTTTGGTGTGAAAAATATTGTTTCTGGAATTGATTTAATGAACACTCAACAGCAAGTGTACTTTGATCAAGTGAAAGAAAGAAATAGAGGTGCAAACGATTGGGATAACTCCACTAACTTACCTATCCCTAGAAATCCAGCTTTCTTTAGTAATGATACCAACCTTTCTGATGTTGTGATTTTAGATAATCAACCAACACAGAGCTACAACTTAGGTGTAAATGGTGGATCTAAAGGTTTAACTTATAATGTAACTGCAGGTTACTACGACGATCAAGGTTCTCTGATCAATTCAGGATTCTCAAGATTTAACGGTCGTGCGGGTATGAACTATAAAAAAGATAAATGGCATATTAGTTCATCTATCGGTATTACGTCAGAAAACTTGGCAAGAACATCTAGTAACTTACTGACGCAAACAATCCGTTATGCGCCGTATAAACCGGTATTAGATTTAACATCAGATATCATCGTAGATGAGAGTGGTTGGAATACAACCAATAACGTGTTAGAGGCAATGCGTCAATTAGATGAGACCAAAAGAGAAAGAGCACAAGCCAACTTAAGTTTAGGTTACGAAATTATTGAAGGGTTGAAAATCCAATCGAATATTGGTTTGAACTCGGTCAATGAATTTAGAGTAAGGTTTAAGCCATTTATCGAAAATTATGATGAAAACGGAATCTTACAATCTGATCCTGCCAATTCATATATCAACAACGAATCTATTCGTCGTACAAGTTTCTCTATCGATGGTCGTTTGTCTTATGTGAAAAAATTTGGTAAGCACAAGATCTCAGGTATCTTGGGTGTTTCGAACGAATCACATTCAAGAGAAAGTTTCTTTGCTGAAAGAACAGGTATTGTAGATAACTCCATTCGTGTGCTGAATGGTGCAGCTTTAGCAGCATCGGCAACATCAGGTTATAACTATACTTACAATATTATCGGTACTTTAGGTCGTATAACTTACGATTACGATAGCCGTTACATGTTCTCCGTTTCGGGTAACTACAACGGTAACTCAAAATTCGCAGAAGGGAAAAAATGGAAATTCTTCCCGTCAGCATCGGCAGCATGGAACATTGCCGAAGAAGAATTCTGGGAAAGCTTCTCACGTGTAAATAACAACTTTAAGATCCGTGCTTCTCATGGTCAGGTAGGTGGACAAAGTTTCTTGCCTTACACAGATAAAGCAACGATTCAAAACGGAATGGACTACCCATTCGGTTCGGGTGGTTTCCCAACACTTTACTTTGGTGCAGCACAACAAAGCTTTGCTAACGGAAACGTACAGTGGGAAACATCTATCCAAAATAACATTGGTATCGATTTAGGTTTCATGGGTAACAAGTTCATCTTGAATGCCGATTTATACCATACGCAAAAATCCGATATGTTATTCCCTGTTCAATTACCTCCATCGGGTGGTGCAGGAACAGGAGCGGATTCTAAAATGACGATGAACATTGGTAACATGGTCAATAAAGGTTTAGAATTAGCTGGTACATTTAAAGGGAAAACAGGAGGAGTGAATTGGACGGTTACAGGTACATTCACAAAGAACATCAACGAGATCACAAGCTTAAATACAGAAGAGTTTATTTATACAACAGACAATGGTTTAATTTCTGGAGCCTCTTCTACTTCTAAAATTACAGCCTTTTCACAAGGATACGAAGCGGGTGCTTTCTTCTTGTACAAAACGGATGGAGTAGTTAAATCTGATGAACAATTAAGAGAGTATCAAAAGATTAAGCCAGATGCTAGATTGGGCGATTTGATCTACTTAGACACCGATGGTGATGGTCAGATTACAGATGCTGATAGAGTGTATATGGGATCAGGTTTCTCTGATTTTGAAACAGGCTTAATCCTGAACCTTACCTGGAAAAACTTCGATTTTATGATGCATTGGTATGCTGCAATTGGACACAGTGTAATGAACGGTTCAATGGCCATGGCTTATTCAGAAGGCAGACATGCAGATCAAGTAAATACTTGGAACAGAGCTAATCCTAATTCTGATGTACCAGCGTATAGAGGAACAACAAAAGAGCACGATAACTTTAGAGGTTATACAGATTTATGGTTAGAAGACGGATCGTATTTGAGATTAAAGAATATTCAAATTGGATATACCCTACCTCAAACAGTATTGAAAAAATTGGGTATGGCGAATTGTAGACTATTTGTCTCTGCTCAGAACCCATTAACGATTACGAATTACACAGGTTACGATCCTGAAGCAGCAGGTAATGGAGTGTCTTCTAGAGGTTTGGATAAAGGTAACTACCCTATCTCAGCATTGTACTTAACTGGATTTAAATTAAACTTCTAAAAACCACTGAAATGAATTTATTTAAAAGAACATATAGAAATATAGGTTGGTTTTTGATAGTATCCTTCTTATCTGTAGGGTGTGCAGATCAATTGAACGAAACCAACCCGAACGCTAAGCCGGTAGAAGATTATTTTAAGAATCTAACGGAATCGGATAAGGTATTAACAGCGGCTTATTCTTCTTTATTAAATCATTACAATTTAAATATTGTACAAGAGGCTTGGAGAACAGACGAAGGGTACCCTTCACATTCACAAGGTAGACCACAGTTTTATAAGCAAGGAGAACCTTGGTACTTTAAAACGTTTACCAACTCTCAAGTGGAGATCAATAAGAAATGGGATGCTTTATATAAAGGCGTATTCAGAGCGAATCAATTAATCGAAGGATTAAATGGTCCTCTTGCCGATCAAAATGAAGATCCAAACTGGATTTCTCAAATGGCACAAGCAAGAATGCTAAGAGGTATTTTCCACTTTTACTTGTATCAGTCATTTAATAATGGTCGAGTAATCATTAGAGATAAAGTACCGGTTACATTGGAAGATTTCAATATTCCAGTTTCTTCAAAAGCAGAAGTAAGAGCATTCATTTTAGAGGATTTTGAGTATGCTTACGAAAACCTTCCAGGAAGATTAGCCAATGAAGCTGAGCAAGAATTGGCAGCAGGTAGAATGAACAAAGGTATTGCAGCCATGTTCTTGGGTAATTTGTATTTATTGGAGTCGCCAGCACATATTGATGGAGACGAATTTAATCCAGATTATGATATGGCGAAGAAATACTACGAAGAATTAATTTTCTCAGGTGAGTACCCTTACCAATTAGAACAGGACGCAAGTATTTTCTTTACAAGAGCAGGTCAGTTTAACAAGGAATCTATCTTCGAAATTGTCTACGACGATAACTTAAAACCAGAAATGGACCGTTGGGACGAGCAATCACCTAGTAACCGTTGGGCAAGATTTACTGCACCGGGTTCTCAAGGTGGACAAAGAATCTTAACACCAAATGCTTGGTTGGCGTATGCTTATAAAACGGAAGTGAAAGACACAAAAGATGTGAGAAACTTTGTGTTTGATGTAGATGAAGAAGGCAATGATATTTTAGTAGAAAGACAAGTTTCTTTAAGATCATCGGCAATGATTAGTTTAGTAAACGATATCAATACTCCTTACTACAGATCGTTAATGACGCCAGAAGCGGTGACTTTCGGTAAATATGAGTTCGCTTACTTTAAAAAGTACACCAACCACGACATCATTACATCAGAAAATAACTTACCAAAAGGTGCTTACTATTCTGGTAAAAATGTATGTGTGAACAGATTGTCTGAAGCTTATTTGAACCTTGCTGAATGTTATTTAGCAACCGGAAATACTGCAAGAGCAATTGAATTGATCAATACTATTCGTACGCGCTGGGGCTTACAGTTAATCGGTCTATCGAATGGTGATACAGCCCACGATTACGATGAGAAAACATATACATCTGAAGACGTTTGGAATCATTTGATGTACATCGAAAAACCATTGGAATTATCAGCAGAAGGTCACTCGATCCGTTGGATTGATATGAGACGATGGGGAATCATTGCATCAAGATTCGATTTCTTAAAAGACGATGCATATAAAACAGAACGCTTCACTTTTGAAGATTCTGAAGGAAATACAGTAAAAAGGAATAGAGCAGAATTGTTCCCATATGTAAATGGAGAGGTAACAACAAGTATTCGAATAGTCGATTGTTTGGATGCTTCTATGAACTACATCCCTCAATTACACGATTATTTACCGTTACCACTTGAGGAAATTATATCTAACCCTAATCTTGGACAATAACAATGAAGTTTACTAAAAATATATCGTTTATCTTTTTACTTCTAATCACTGTTATTGGATGTAATAAAGAAGAAGAAGAAATTCCATCATGGTCAGACGTATCGTGGTATACAGAAGCAGGTGGATTCGCTCATTCTAATTTGGTAAGAAATACCGGTGAGGCTATGTCATTTATTGATTTATCTCAAGGAGTAAATTCTCATGAGTGGGTGCTAGATAGTGGTAATTACTTTATCGGATCGGAATACCTTAAAGGAGATGATTTAAGAAACCATATTTTACCAGATCTAGATAGAGTTTCTACTTCTCACAGTATTAATGTATTGTTTACAGAATCAGGTTTTCAAGGTGTAAGACTTCATAATACCTACTACTACCCTGTAACGTACATTGGTAAAGGGAATAGAGTAGATGAAGCTGGAAACGAAATTCCTGATACGTTAGAAGCGCACCTAGGTGATGATGGAATGTGGGTAATTGATACCACTTTCTATGTAAATGTATTCGCTCCATTGGAACCAGAAATGCAAATCGAATACGATGGAGAAGTATTGGCAAGAGTCACTCAAGATCTTATCTTTTTAGGTGATGACGAAGAAGGAATCACTTATGACCCTTCAGACAATTCTACTTGGCCATCATTGACCGTTCCAGTTGGAGAGAGTATCATTTACAGAGATTTGACGACAATAGGTAGACCAGAAACTAGAACTTGGACTTTCCCTCAAAACTCAGAAATCATCGATTTTTATGAAGATGAGGTATATACTGATGCTGAAAATTCATCAGTTGTTGAATTACAGATGTTGTCAACGAAGTCCACTAATGCTGGAGCTATGTCATCAGAGCGATTAAAGCCTGATCAAATAGCTGCTTCGGAGACATTAAAATTACCATTATTATTAACTCCCGAAGTATCAGATATCCGTGCAGCCTATGAAGTATACAAAGGCGATGAGTTAATCTTAAAAGTAGGTAGTACAGATCAGCCTTCAGAAGACGAAAGCACTTGGGCTGAAATAGTGGTAGAAAAAGGAGATCAATTAAAGTTAGTCGATGTTTCTTACCGAGGTATCGTAGATTATTCTAAAGTTTCTAGAACATGGAATTTATATGATGGTACTACTGCTACCGACTCTGTTTCTTATGTAGCTTATAACGATTTAACATCAGGAGATGAATACTTTAAAGTTGGTACTTTCCAAATCGATAGAGAAAAAGACAATGCATCTGGCATTGAAGCAAGTACAGATGCTAAAGTGATTCCTCTAAAAGTTAAAGTGGAAATTGAGCAACGTCCTACATTTAAAGAGGGAGCTATTACTTCAGAAAGAAATGCAACACCAGCGGTAGGTGTTTACGATAAACTGATCACATTTAATGTATCAGAAAACTTACAGGCAATTGCGGATCAAGATCTAGCGAAGCAAAGCTTTGAAGTAAAAGTTAGCAACTCAGCATCTGGATTAGCAGAAACAGTATTTGATATTGCTTCTGTTTCTGTAAGCGATATCAACAGTAAGAAAGTAGAGATCCGTTTGGTGGATGAAATCTACAATTCAGATCAAATTACTGTTGCTTATACTGGTCAGGCCAACAATGCCATTATTTCTGAAGCAGGTGCAAGTTTAGAAGACTTCGCTCAAGAATCGATCATCTTATATGGTAAGGAAAGTATCTTGGATGCTGATCGTGCAGGATTTGAAATCGATAAAGATGGCAAGCCGGAAGAAGCAGACGGATGGTTCTATCAAGGAACAAATTATTATATAAGAACAACAGATAAAGCTTTTACAGGGAATTACTCTATGAGTTTTAATGCTCCTAACAAAGATTTCTTAAATAATACAAGAGACCGTTTAACTACTCAAATTAATGTATTTGACTTTGGAAATACATTTAAGGAGAACGATCCAATCCGCATCAGCTTTAAAATATATATTCCAACAGGAAGTCCATTTACAGATGGATTGGTAGTGAGGTTCCAATCGCCAACAGCAAATGTTACTCAGGTATCGACTGCAGGGGTGACTAGAGATCAGTGGGAAGATATCACAATTGATATGATTTCTGCAGGTGATTTAGTTACTAATCAGCAATTGACGATTATGATCCAAAAAGGTGACCTAGCCGGAGTATCTGATACGGATCCGATCACATTCTATTTGGATGATATCAGTATGACGCTTTACGAGGCAAGACCTTAACGGAAGTACTTGATATATAGAAAGGTTGTCTTATAAAAATAGGACAACCTTTTTTGTAATCTCTTAATCAGTTCATCATCAATTGATTTCTAAATGTCTGCATTAATAAACTTTATAAAAAAAGACATCTATTTTATGCAAAAGCACACCCCTACAACACCTATGCTCTAATTTTGAGGTATCGAAATGAAAACATTATTTATGAGAATCTTTAAAATAAATTTTATCATTCAGTTTATTTTCATGCTGACGTTGCAACAGACATTTGCTGCCGACAAAGTAAACTTTAATGATAACTGGAAATTCCAGAGAGAAATTAGCCCCGTTTCTATAAATGAAACTGAAGTACTTAAAGCAAACTTCGACGACTCTAAATGGGAGTCGGTTAAACTTCCGCATACCACGAACATCGAACCTCTTCCAGTAAACGATCAATGGCAGGGGATCGCTTGGTATAGAAAACAATTCCAATTAGATAAAAAATTAACTGATAAGAAGATTATTATTGAGCTGGAAGCAGCCATGAACTATTCGCAAGTTTGGGTGAATGGTCAATTAATCAAGGAACATCAAGGTGGTTACTTGCCCGTAGTATTTGATATTACATCGGTCGCTAAATTCGATGCCCCTAACACTATTGTTGTTCGTTTAGACAATACAGACAACGAGGTGACAGGCCCAAAACCATTAAAGCGTTTGGACTTTAATATGTACGGTGGCTTGTATAGAAATGCATGGTTGATCTCTAAAAATAAAGTACACATCACTCATCCTATTTTGGAAAACAAAGTAGCAGGTGGTGGCATCTTTGTGACTTACCCGGAAGCTTCAAAAGAGAAAGCAGTAGTCAATATCAAAACACACATTAGAAATGCAAACAATCGTTCTTCTGATGTGAAAGTGGTGCACGAGTTGGTAAGAAACAACAAAGTGATCAAGAAGTCGAAGGCGAGTAAGTTGACATTATCTAAGGGACAAGATCAAACCAATGAGGTCAACTTAGAAATTAAGAAGCCTTTATTATGGTCGGTAGATGCACCCAACTTATACAAGTTAGTCACTAAGATTTACTATAAGAATCAATTAGTTGATCAAGAAGAAACAACTATTGGTATTCGTAGAATGGAGTTCAAAGGAACGAAATTCTATATGAATGGAGAGGAGCAGTTCATGAGAGGAGTCAACAGACATCAGGAGTATCCTTATGTTGGTTACGCTTTGTCGGACAATGCTCAGGTAAGAGATGCTATTAAAATTAAGAATGCTGGTTTCGATTTTGTAAGGTTATCACACTATCCGCACTCTCCATCTTTTATGCACGCTTGTGACTCTTTAGGTCTAGTAGTTTTGGATGCGATTTTAGGATGGCAATACTATAACGAGACAGAGGCGTTTAGAAATCAGATGTTCAATGCATCAAGAGATTTGGTAAGAAGAGATAGAAATCATGCTTGTGTTACGGCATGGGAAGTTTCGCTGAATGAGACAAAAAATATGCCTTTGGAGTTTAGAGAAAAACTATCAGCAATAGCACACGAAGAATATCCTGGCGACCAATGTTTCACTGCAGGTTGGATGGCCGAAGGTTGGGACATTTTCCTACAAGCACGTCAGCATAAAATTATGCATAAGGATACAGGTATTACAGAAAAACCGTATGCGGTTTCTGAGTACGGCGATTGGGAATATTACTCGAATAATGCTGGTCTGAATCAGGATAAAATGCCGAAAAGTGAGCGATACGAAACAAGTAGTAGACAAGCAAGAGCATTTGGTGAAGCACGACTTTTAAATCAGGCTTACAACGTGCAAGAAGCATTTAACGATAACAAAACAACTTCTGCATTTGCGGATAGCTATTGGGTAATGTACGATTACACTCGTGGTTACCATAAAGATTTAGAATTGTCGGGTCTGATGGACATTTATAGAATTCCTAAGTTCGCTTATTACTTCTACCAATCTCAGCGTCCAGTATCAGAACAATACCCTGCGATGGTGAAGTTGGCTACTTACTGGCAAGAAGATTCTCCTTTGGACATTAAAGTCTACAGCAATTGTGAGGAGGTAGCGTTGTATCTCAACGATCAATTGATAGAAACGAAGAAACCAACGAAAGATAAAATTTCTGAGCATTTAGAATTTCCTCCAATCACTTTTAACTTAAAACAATTTACTTCGGGTACTTTAAAAGCAGTAGGTAAAATTAATGGCAAAGTGGTGATTGAAGACATCGTGAGAACTCCAGGTAAAGCGGTTAAGATCGAGGTAGCATTGGATAAAAGTGGTGTAGAGGTTTCTGAAAATCAGAATGATATTGTATTTGTGTATCTAAAAGTAGTGGATGCGAACGGTACAGTTGTAGAGAAATTCAACGAGAAAATGGATGTTCAATTGACTGGAGATATCGAGTTGATGAACAACCAAGAAATCAAAGCAGAAGCAGGTATCGGTACTGCTGTTATTAGAGTAAATTCTCTTGACAAAAACATCGACATTAAAGCAACATCAAAAAATGGATTGGAAGGTACGCTTCAGTTATTGAAGTAGTACAAATAAAACAGTATTCCTATGAAAAATATTAATCAACTTTGGTCCTTAATCGGATTACTTTTTATCACTTTTAGCGGTTATGCAGGTGAGGTAATTACATTCACTCCTAAAGCGGGAGACAGGACTTACGAAATTAGACAAGCATTAGAAAAAGCTTCTAAAAACGACTTAACTGTAGTTTTTGAAAAAGGAGAATACCTTTTCAAACCTGATTTGGCGTACGAACAAGAATGTTTTGTCACCAACCACGAAAATGGAGTAAAAAGAATTGCTTTCCATTTTAATGGATTTAAAAATTTAACGATCAAAGGAAATAGTTCGGACTTCATTTTCCACGGTCAGATGATGCCTTTCCGCTTTGATAACTGTGAAAACGTCAAAGTGGAAGGTTTCCAAATCGATTGGGACATTCCTTTCTCATTCCAAGCAGAGATTATCGAAGTAAACGAAAAAGAAGGATGGAGAATCGTAAAACCATTTACAGATGGATTCTCTTGGAAAATGAAAGGACAAAGAATTGTCTTCCCTGAAATCGATGAGTTTAGTTTCTCATGTTTGGGATCGTCATTACCTTTTGATCCTGAAACGAAGAATGTAGTTCACGGTGCTCACGATCAAACATCTATCCCAACTAAAGTAGAACGTTTGAGCAACGGTAATTTAAAAATCTATGAGAAACAAAAGTACTTTGCACCTGTAGGTTCAATTCTTCACTCAAAAGGTAAGAAAGGAGAGAACAGATACGCACCTGCTTTCCAAATGATCAACTCTAAAGATCTTCACTTCGATAATACAGTGGTTCATCATGCTATCGGAATGGGTTATTTAGCAGAAAAATGTGAGAATGTAACCATTATCAATAGTGGGGTGTACTTAAAAGAAGGAACAAACAGAGTCGTTTCTTCTCTTGCTGATGCAACACACTTCTGTAACGTAAAAGGCGATATCTTAGTAGAAAATTGCCGTTTCGAAAACATGTTAGACGACGGTACGAATGTTCACGGTACTTATGTTGTTGTAGATGAAGTAGTGGATAATCATACAGTACGTGTGAAATTGGCACACTTCCAACAAACAGGTTTTGAGTTTACTGAAAAAGGAGATGAAATTTGGTTTATCCATGCACCATCACCATCAAGAAAAGAGGTGAATACAGTAGCGAAGGTAGAATACATTAACTCTACTTTTTCAAACATCACATTTGATGAAAAATTGCCAGCAGAATTGAAAAAAGGGGACTTGTTGGAAAACAAAACATACAACCCAGTATTTACCATGAGAGGTTGTGTGATTCAAAATCACAGAGCTAGAAACATTGTATTGAAAAGTCCATTAAAGACAGTGATCGAGAACAATAAATTATCTTCAATGATGTCGTCTATCCTCTTCAGAGGTGAGTCGTATTACTGGTACGAGTCGGGTGCGGTAGAAGATGTGTTGATTCAAAATAACGAATTTACCAACTGTGCTATTTCAGGTAAGGAACACGCAGTAATGTGGGTTACTCCACGTTTAGGAAAGGACTATTCTACAACAGAGGATTTCGATCACGGTATCAAGTTTATTAATAATACGATTAGAACATTCGATGCTAGAATTGTGAGAGCAGATAGAGCTGCCGATCTTCTAATCAAAGGAAATAAAATCTATCAAACAACGGAATTAACACCATTATTCCCAGATAGAGCACAGTTCGAATTCGATAATTGTAGTAGAGTAGAGGTATCGAACAATACCTACGAGGGCGAAGAAAGATTAGGGTTTAAAGCAGATGAGAAATCGAAAAAGACATTGAAAATTAAAAATAACAGTGGAATCAAAAACTCAACTAAATTCTCACAAAAGTAATTAAAGATATTAGATTTAATTTTAACTAAATTCGAGGTTATAAGAAAGGGGTAGGTCGTTGATCTACCCCTTTTTTTATGCATAAACATAGAGGTACAAAAGAAGTATTCGTTAATACATATAATTCTATCCTTAAAGTGATCTTTATCTCAAGAAATGATTTGAAATTGACTATTAAGGAATGAAATTAAACTTTACATTATTCTTTCTCTATCTACTCCTATCAAATACGTGTTGCATACATGCACAATCAACTTTTGATTATCAATTTGATAGAAATACATCACAGTGGACCTCCGATCAGGAGAACATTTGGGCTGTTCAATCCGATCCAGCCAACACTAAGGATGCACTTAAAATAACGGCTTTCTCCAAGCCAAAGTACAAGTACATCTACAGCATAGAAACGGCAAGTACAATTTTGCTGGTTAGAACGGCAAAGAAAGGGGATCATAACATCATTATTGGTAGCGACTATGATGGTCAGTTAATGGGAATGGATTACAATGGAAATATCCTTTGGAAGAACCCGCTTTCTGGTTTTATGAACAATGATATTTGGTGTGAGGACATGACTGGAAACGGGAACGACGAAATCCTTTGTGCCAATGCCGACGGTTCTCTTTTCTGTGTAGATACAGATGGAAAAACGTTATGGACGTTCAAGAAAACAGAAGTGCCTTTGTTTTCTGTATCAGTAGTGAATTACCAAGGAAAGAAATATGCCGTTACTGGCGGTTTCGAGCTAAGTCTATTATATATCGACAAAGAAGGTAATCTTATCAAAGAAATTAAAAATGCGTCTTATTCTATTGATAAGGCATGGGGGTCTGGAGATATCCCACAAGGGAATAAGCATGTCAACAATCACATCAAAAAGTTTTACGACCAATACAATGATGAGAAATTGTTGGTGCAAAGTGCTTTCAATGGGAACGCCGCAGATGGTACGATTTATTTATTTGAACCCTTCGCTGATCAGCCTTACGAAATTATTGATCCCGAAATGAGAAAACCCGTTGGTGGTTTACAAGTGGTCAACATGGACGGTAAGATACAAGTGATGATGGGAACGTCGACCTCTGTAACAGATTCTCAATTGATGGTCTATGATCTTTCTGATAAGACTTACAACCAAATTTATTTCCCTGATTATGGAAAGGAGTTCGATCGTTTTGGTTATCGTATCGTAGCTCCTGATGTGTTAGATTATAAAGGAGAAAAGAAATACATGACGTTATTTGGGTCTAGAATTTTCTTATTCTCTAAAGATTTTTGGGAGAATGGAGAAAAGGAAATCTTAGCCAACAGTTATGCGTTCAACGACTTTTATCAGGATCGGACATCAAATAAATTGATCTTGGCGAGTGCCCAAAGTGGAGGTTCTTGTATACATGTTATCGACTTAAGTAATGATGAGTGGGCCGATGAATTTGAAGAATTTGTACCATCAGGAAACATCAAAAAACTGATCAACAATACAAGTAAGGTAAGAGAACAAGTATTGGCTTTTCAACGACCAAATTATGAGCGTGTTCCTTTAGAAACTTTCTTTATGTCGGATACTAAAGACGACATCACTGCACCCTATATCGAAGCGATGAATAGTAATTCTTATGGTGCACAGTTTTATGCCAACATCCACATGCCAAAAGTGGAAAATTGGGATAGAAGCGAGATGGAAAACGAGACTTATAAAAACAAGAGAGATGGTCGTAAAAACTATTCGCTGACTCAACAGGAAGTCTTAGATAAGCTGACGCCTTATTACAGTGAAGGAGTAGGGATAAATTCTTGGGGTGGACACGGTAACGACCCGTACTATTATAGTGTAGAAACCAAAAAGAAGTTGCTCGATGCGAGTAATGGTAAAAGGATGAATTTAATCTATCCCGAATTGGAAAGCACCACCGACGAGTTCTCTTTTGTATTAACTGATTTGTTGCTTCCGATGGCGGACTATGGAAGAGATAAAAACCTAACGATATACTTAAGAAACAAGCATTTATTCTGGTCGGGAATTGTACATAAACCCATTTGGGAAAGAGTACTGAATGGAGAATATGCCGAGGTATTTGTTCCTTCTATGGAGGAAACCACAGATAAGACCATGGAGCTTTCGGTAGCTTCTAGAATGGGCTTGTGGGCGTCCGGAGTATTTGATAATTGGGGAGCAAGAAGTGCCCGAGATAATCCTAGTTTTTTAAGATTAAGACAGAAGTCGCATCAGATGTTACCCAATCATTTCTTACGACAAATGGTGTACAATATCTCATGTGGAGCAAGATATTTAAACAACTTTGCTGTAGACCAAGAATACATGAGTGTGCTTTGGGAAATGGTAGAAAGAGGAGTGATCTTCGTGCCCAAAAGAGAAGAAATCGTTAGTTTTTCCCCAGTGCATTTAAGCATTGTCAACCCCACAGATAATTACATTAAAGATGGTAATAAGGTAAAGTGGCTCACATGGTTTGACGAGACCTACGACGAAAACTCAGACAAACTGTTTGATCGATTAAATGGTTCTTGGCCGGCATCACCAACTAACCCTTGGGACTTCTCTAATTTTGCAGCAGGAGTAAAAGACAGAAGACTTCATTTCTTGCCCAATTATCAAAATGGCATTGTGATGATAACACCTCCCCAAAACGAACATTTTGTTCCTAATGAATTACCAAGGGGATATCTAAAAAATCATCTTCATCCATTGTATAAAGATATTCTAACGGAATACATTTCTGATGGAGAATACTTCTTTTCCGCCGATGGAAATAATGCCTATAAAGCGTCGAGTTATTCTGAGCTGATGAAGGAAGAATTGGAAGAAATGGCCAAACTTATTCCCGTGACTGTCGAAGGAGAAGTAGCATGGGTGGCCGCTCAATCGGCACCTAAACACATCCGTTTGACACTAATTGATGGAGGATACATTAACCCAAGCGACAAAGTAGCTGTGCTTCGATTTGGTTCAGTAACACCTGTGAGAATTACAGATGTATTGTCTGGACAATCAATTTCGATTAGCGAAGAGGCCACAGAAGTAGACATACCTTGTGGTACATTCAGATTTTTAGATGTGGAACTTCAAAATGAATTATAAGATGAAAAGGGTGCAATTATACATAACAACACTATTGGTCTGTCTATCAAATTTAGCTCTTGCACATCAATATGTGGCATTATCAGATACACTTTCGGAGGTGTTAAGTTCGACAGCAATTCAGAGTGATGATTTATTGATAGATCATTTGGATGAAGGAGAATATAGGATCAGTATTGATGTGTTTATCGCCAGTAAGAACACTCAAAAAGAGTTCTTCTTTCAGCTATCTAATCCATGGCATTCCATTCCTTTTGATATATCTGATGTGGATGGCGGACGTTGGGTAACACTCACTAAAGAAGTCACATTTGATGATGGTATTGATCAGGCTTCCATGGGTTTCTTTCTTCCTTTTGATCGTGATAAAGAGACTAAATCCGACTTTTATATAGGAGATATCAATATTCTAAAAACAGGGGATATCACTAACATTGAGGAAAAGAAAAATAGGGTGATCATTTACCCTAACCCTACGCAAGGAATAGTAAATATACAGGGAGAAAATATTCAATCGGTGTATGTTTTTGATGCGATGGGTATTCAAAAAAAACATTACGACACAGCCGTTAAACAATTAAATTTTAAGGACAATCAGAAAGGGATCTACATCATCAAATTATTGATGAAAGACAACAGTATTCAGGTGAGAAAAGTAGTACTGAATTGATTGAACAACTTCATAATTATCAGAACCAAAAAACTTTATTTGAAATGAAAATAACTACTTCTTTTTTACTCATTATCTTGATGATGAGCGCTTCTTTGTATTCGCAAAATCCAAATTATTTTAAAGAGAAAAAGGTCATGGCGGTTAGCAATCCTATTCTAAATATGAGTAAGGATATAGGCTATTTGAAAGGTTTAAAATATGATTTTTTACTTGGAGCAAAGGAAAATGAACTGAACGGAAAGTATAGAACCTACCAACCTCTGTTGCCATTGATGTCGCCACCGTTGGAGACTGAACAAGCGTTAGAATTGGATATGAAAATGGCCCAATCTATGGGGATAGATGGATTCGAGTTTCCCCTTTTGATGAGTGCAGACCCTTATTACTTGGATCGACTTTCTCAAACTATTATCCAATATGTAAATCTAGCAGATAAGAATAAAATAGATTTTTCTTTTGCTTTAAAGATCAATTTAAGACGTAACCCAAAACAGCTATCAGAAGAGCAAATGATGCTTAAATTGGGGCGTACTCTTTTAAACATTTATTCTAAAACAAGTTTTTCAGATAAGTGGTTGAGGAATTCAAATAATCAGATCATAATTTTCACCACAATTTCTGAGGGTATCTTGGATGAATCCATAAATGTAAAAACCAAAGAGTTACCAAGAGCCGAAGGTTTGGTAGAGAAAATTTACCATCAATATCAAGAATTGAGTAAACATATTAATCACCCTGTTTCTTTTGTCTACGAAACCAAACTTCCTTATCATGAGGATTTTAATAAAGAAGTACTTGATTATTTTGATGCCATCAGTATTACCAAACATCAAATTCTAAATAAGAAAGGAGCAGATATTTTAAAATCCATTTGTAAGGAAAAAAAGAAAGGTTTAGTCTGTACTACCACTCCAGATAAGTTCAATTCTCAGATGATAGTGAAATCGACCGATCAAAAAGTAAAAGGGAAGAGTGAGTTATCAAAAACGCTTAAACTATCTGATATTTATCTGATCAATCAGAATTTAAACCTTACAGAAGGGTATAGAAAACTCTTAGAATTAGCGATAGATAATGATGCAGATTTAATTCGAATCGATTCATGGAATCATTACAATAATGCTACTCATATTGCTCCAGAGGTTCATCATGGTTTCGGTTATGGGTTACTATTAAAGTATTACAAAAATATTTGGTTAGGTAAAGGAGGCTTCATAGAAAAAGAATTACTCCTTACGGCATATAAACATTATCCCTCAAAATATAATAAGAATTTAGGGGTAGAAGTTCGTTTCGATGATGCTTATTATCCAGAGGAAACGAGAGATAGCATAGAAGTAGTAAGTGTTTTGAATGAGTCAGGAGATATATTTCTAAATGGAAAACGATTAGGAAAAGCAGAAAAAGGACTAAATACTTTTAGAATTCCTATGACAGAAGGGACTATTAATGTAGCCTTGAAAAGATATGGTAGAGAGGTGATATCCTACACCACTACCAAAGCGATTACTTTTTCTCCCCAAAACGTTGATGGAATAACTTACCTCTATTCTAATTTGGATGTCGAATGTTCTAATTCCCTTCTTCAGAAAGTCTCAGATTACAAGAAAAAAGATATTCTTAATCGATTTATAGTTAGCGAGAATAGTATGAAAAAGTGGGAAGAATTAGATAAAGCGAAATTCGAAAAGACGTATGCTAACTTCCTTCAATACGGTTACAACAATAAAAAATTCTCTAGTCTAAACAATGCCATAGAAACCAAATACCTCAAATCCGTAAAAAGTTTTATGGACGACATGGAGTATAACATATGGCTGAGAATGTATATCACAAACCAGAATAAACATGGAGATGTTAACCTTTTTGAGCCGATTGAGGAAACTCAAGAAGAGGGATTTGTTTTGGAACAGAGTGATGTGAGTCAGTAATTAGTAGTTAATTATAGATTATAAAAGGTTGAATCTTTATTAGGTTCAGCCTTTTTACATTTTCAATAATAATGGAGCGAAACTAACTAAAAGTGAAAATGGAATTGTGATAAGAATAGGATATAAAAAACTACATATTAGGTTAAGAATTCTTTTATTGTTCTTTTGGTAAACACCAATAAGGGAGAATATCAAATTGATAATAACAGGAATACTAAAGATGGAAAAAAATATTTGTGTTGCTCCACCTATTATTGTTGGACTAATATCTCCTGCCTGTTCTAAAGTATTGAATATTTCCACAATAAGTATAAGCGCTAATAATATCTGAATGATGGTCATTATGCCTAGAAAGTAGAAAGAGATTTTGGTGAAGTTCCACGATGAAATGTTTGCCATTGTAATAGTTTGAATAAATGTTGTTAGATGATTAAAAATAGGAATAAAATTACTTACTTCAATTTCTAACTTTAATTCTCTTATAGAATCTGAAAAAATGCAAGTAAAAAAACTAAACCAAATTCTCTTTGATGAACTGATTGACTGCTTCTTAAAAGCATTCGATGATTACTTTGTGAAAATGCCAACCGACAAAGGATACTATCAAAAAAGATGGGAAGCTGCCGGAGTAGATTTCAATCTCTCTTATGGCATGTTCGATGATGAAGAGCTGGTAGGATTTATCATACATGCTATAGATGAAAGGTTCGGAATACCGACTGCATTCAATACAGGTACAGGTGTAATTCCAGCATATAGAGGACAAAGAATTGTAAAATCGATTTACGATTATGCTTTATCAGATCTAAAAAAGAACGGCATCCAAAAAAGTATTCTCGAAGTAATCACGAATAACGATAAAGCTGTGTTAGCCTACAAAGGTGTTGGTTTCAAGATTCGAAAAGAGTACAAATGTTATGCTGCTAATTTATCATCAGATAGTAAGTCGGAGGTGGATATAAAGAAAATTCGAACAGACAAGTACGATTGGAGTAAATTACCTCATCAAGAATATTATTCATGGGATTTTCAGAAAGAAACCATCCTAAGAGATTCTTTTGATCTTTATGAAGTAATGCATAATAATGTTGCTGATGCTTATTTCATCATTCATCCAGAGAAAAAATTATTGGCACAATTCGATGTATTCAATACTTCAAAAGAAGCTTGGGAACGATTATTCAAAGCTATTGGGCAAGTTGAAGCGGAAGTGAAAATTATCAATGTAGATACTCGTTTAACAGATAAAATGGAGTTCATCAATTTACTGGGATTGGAAAATACAATTGACCAATTTGAGATGGAGTTGGAATTTTAAATTTTAAAAATTTATCGGAGTGATTACATTCAAAAGAAAAATATATCAAAAGAGCTATTTGCCTTTTCTGTTCATCTTATTTTTATTTAAACTATTAGGCGTTACAAATAGCCAATATGAACTTATTGATGCGTTATTTGGTGGTTCATACTCCAATCTTTCTATTGATGATCCAGATTTTGGTTATTTAAAATTGATGTTTATAGAACAGTTTCTATTATTATTTGGCATCATTTTTTTATTCGTGAGGCAAAATTTTAGTTTGTTGATAATTCATATCTTCCCACTTTTTACCATTATTACTTCAACTTACATTGGCTTTCATAAAAGTGATTATGCATTTATTTTGGACCATATGATTTATAGTTCTATACTTTTGATGATGTCAAATACAGAATTAATCTTCAAAAGATTTCATGTGAAGAAAAATAGTCAACAACATTATTTTCTTATTAATGTTGCTTTATTAATTTCATTTACAATTTTCTTTGCATCAATGTATTTTGATGTGTTCTAGTTAGAATTATCTTAGCTTTCAACCTTTATTTCTCTATGAAAAAGCTCAAATTCATCCTCCTACTACCAGCAGTTGTATTTTTTATTCTATGCCTACTATCACTTCGTGCTTATACCATTGCAGGGCCATCGATGTCGCCTACATTATTACTCAACGAGTTGGCCATTGTTAATCATAATGCTTACAAATTTGGTCAAGCAGAAAGAGGGGATATGATATTATATTTCGATTCTATTAAAAATTCTGTAGCAGTGAAACGATTGATTGGTATCCCAGGTGATAAAATTGAGGTAAAAGAAAATGTAGTTTATATTAATGATATAGAGCAAAAACAGACTTTTCAACCAAGAGAAAATTATAATCAGATTCCTCAAGAGAATGGTTTAGGTGATATCATAGCCAAAGAAAATATTTTCGGTCAAGATCATTTGATCACCTACACTAAAGGTAAGAGTGATAAAAGAAATTTTACAAGCATCACTTTAAACGAAAACGAGTATTTTATTCTTGGCGATCATAGAGACAATAGTGCTGATTCTAGGTTTATTGGACCTATATATGGAGAACAGATATTAGGGAAGGTGGTTTGGTAATTCACTAAAAGAACAAAAAAGGATCGAGCTTCACACCCGATCCTTTTTTCATATTATGAATAACATCTCACTTCAAAAAGCTTAATGTTATCATCACCCCAAGTGTCTTTTAGTTTTAATCGAATGGATGTGGTTTTCACTCTATCGAAATTCGTTTTTACTAACCTTGTGATGTTGTTTTCAACTTTTGCAACGGTTTTCCAACGACCGTTTACTCTTGCTTCGACATCAAATGATTTGACCAATTCTGGAGGTACATCAAGTACTTGTTTTTTATTCTTAGCAGGGTTCTTATGCATCATGATAAAGCGTTGAAGATTGGTGTCTGCCTTAATTTCCACTTTAGAAATATCAATCGCTTTATCCCATTCTAATTGTAATTCGGCATTTTTACCACTCGACATCCAGTGATGTGGAATACCAATTTCATCTCTAGAAATACCATCTTTAAGGAGATCCACATTTCCACTTGATGTAGAAGAGGCGATCCATTTAGAAGCTGATGTTGCTAAGTTTTTAGGATCGTCTGTTTTTACATTAGGGATATACTGATCGTCTCTTAAAAGTTGCTGCTGTAAGCCTTTAATATCCTTTTGGCCCAATTGTCTAGGCGTCCATTTTTTATCCATACAGATAGCTGCAGCAGTACCGATTGCTTGTCCCATCATCGCACAAGTGGCCTGAATTCTAGTAGACGACAACGCAATATGAGAACATGAAGCATTTCTACCCGCGAACATCAAATTGGAGATGTTTTTAGAGTATAAACTTCTGAAAGGTATTTCGTACAACTGCTTAAATCTTGAGTGAAAATATGAAGGAGGCTCGCTTGGATTTTCGATACCACCAGGGCAGTGTTCGTCTAGCGACCAACCACCATAAGCTACGGCATCATCAAAATGTCTGTACGTTTCTAAGTCGACCTGAGTAAGGATATGATCACCCATAAAACGTCTCGATTCTCTGCGACCAGGCACTGATCCTACCCAATCCAAAGCAATATTGTCAGCCTCAGGGTATTTACCAGAGTTTTTGACATAGTCCCAAACACCATGAAGATACCCAATAAGTTTATCTCTGTTTTCTTCTTGATCGGCAATAATATCGTATTCGCTTCCTAGCTCAACCCACCAATAACCTTCTTTAAAGTTCTTGATTTTACGGTCGTGCATTTTCTCTGCTTCGTAAGGGATTGCACAAGTAGGAGGGTTGTATTTTACAGGTCGACCCATGTCTTTGGTAATCATCATGATAGAAGCACCCATTTGCCAACCATCGGCTTTATCGGGAGCGAAAGACTCGTTAAACTCCGCCTTACCTTCTCTACCTGTTCTGTATTCAGCTCCAGCTTGTGCCGCCATTAAGCCATCTCCAGAACAATCGCAGAACATACCTGCATTTATGGTGTAATAAGTTTCTGTAGTCGATTGAAAACAAAGAATACTCTGAATTTTATCTCCTTTTGTAGAGGCATCTAAGGCTTGTGTATTCAACATTACATCAAGATTATCTTGTCTTGTTACATAGTCGAACAACACATGATCCCACATAGGGTAAGATTCCTGAGGATTGTAATACCAATTCTCGATAAGCATTTCTTCAATCACCCCAGTTTCTCTCTCACATTTGTGCTTGTTTTTTAGGTGATTTACACCGTTTACAGTCACACGAATTTCCGAAGAAGCATTACCACCCAATACAGGGCGATCGTTGACTAGTAACGTTTTTGCACCATTTCTAGCCGAAGATACAGCGGCACAAATACCTGCCATACCTGCTCCAACAACGACAACATCATAAGAAATTTCTTTCTGACGATTGGGAAGTCCTTTTTGACCCGTTCCCATTTGCTGCCAATTGTCCTTTTTTCGATCCGTGCTAATGCTCTTTCCTTTTTTGTATTTAGCTTCGGTTGTACTGCTAAATCCGAGCATGCCTGTGGCGATACCTGCAGCCGTTGTTTTCTTAAAAAAATCTCTTCTTTTCATCTCAAGCCTAATGATTTTTTGTTAAGTAATTGGTTACTGAATGTTACTTTGAATTTGAGGATTGATTTTCTTACCATTCACTAAATCGTCGTTAGTGCGGGTACCATAATCAAGTAACTTGGATGATAATTCTGATATTATTGTTTTGTATTCTTTTTCATCAAAGAAGTTGATGCTTTCCGTAGGATCTTTTTCTAAATCAAAGAACCAAGGTTTAGTCCCTTGTCCATCATACACTAATTTATAGCGATCTGTAATTGCCGCAATCCAACTGTCCATTCTTACAAAAGTGACATTGTCGTACTTTGAACGATCACCGTTTTTAAGTAGATCACTAAAATCTATACCTTCAGTACTGTTAGGATCGAAATTCTTTTTATCCACATTCATCAATGCTAAGAAGGTGTCCATCCAATCGGCCGTATTGAAAGCGTTATCTACGATAGTTTTTTCTTTAATTTCTTTTGGATAACGAATAAGGAAAGGAATTTTAGCAGAGCTTTCGTAAGGTGTACCTTTATTTTCGTGTCCTAGTTCACCCAACATATCGCCATGGTCTGATGTGAAAACAACAATGGTATTATCAAGAAGATTTAGGTTTTCTAATTTCTGAAGAATTTTCCCCATGTTATCATCAATACATTTTACCATACCATGGTATTGAGTGATGTGTTTTAAAAGTTTTGTAGAGTCGTAACCCACTTTAAAACGTTGTTTTTTTGTGACCCAACCCGGATAATCTTCGTTTCTTAATGCAGTTGTAGAATAAGTCTCTGGAAGTTTTACATCTTCCACTTTATACATTTTGCTGTAAGGCTTTCGTACTACATTGGGAGTATGTGGATCGGGTAAACTCAGAACACACATGAAAGGTTCTTTCTGATTCTTATCAATAAATTCTATGGTTCTATCAGTTAGCCAATCGGTAGTATATGATTTTTCATCGGCTTCTTTTGCTCCTTTCGAACCACTTTCAATTGGGACGACAGGAGTGTCACCATCCATGCCTAAAATCTTCCAATGACCTCTATTGAACATGTATTTGTAATCCGTGAAACCATGGTATTCCGGGTTGGGCTGCCAACCTGGCTTTTGGTCTTCATGATCCAAGTGCCATTTTCCAATATACCCTGTTGAGTACCCTTCTTTATTCAATACTTTGGCAATAGTATTCGCTTCTTTTTTAATACCTTTTCCATTTTTTGTTACCCCCGTTGTTTGTGGATAATTACCTGTAAACATAGAAGATCGAGACGGAGCACAAGATGGAGTAGTAGAATACATGCTGGTTAAAACAGCACCTTCATTTCCGATTCTATTAATATGAGGAGTAGAAAAGTTAGGAATTTCGCCCCAAGGGTTCGCCATTTCTTCTAATCCTTTTTTCTTTATGATGTCTTTGTACGCACCAATAGTTCTAAAATTATGCTCATCTGTAATTATTAGAATAAGGTTGGGCTTGTTTTTCTTCTGTGCGAAGGCCGAGTTGCATTTGGCAAAACCTATAAGCAAAGAGAAGATGCTTAGTAATAGATATTTCATTCAAGTAATATTTCATTAAAAACTTATCACAATTTATGGGCTATCTTATTTTAAACTGTGCTTCAGAATCTTAAGAATGTATCTTAGGATAAAAAGTATCGAATATGTACTAGAGGGATCAAAAAACAAAGTTTATACAGTTGTCTAATCAAATTTTATGGTACAGACAAATACAAAAAAACGTTTCCTTTTGAAGGGGAAACGTTTTTTTTAGCAATTTTAAATATATAATTGTTTATATCATATCTTGATCAAAAATCGCGATTTTATCTGGAGTAGGGTAGGTCTGAAGTTTCGAAAAATCCTTCTTCCAAAAGTCCATATCCAAGATCTCGTTATTCACATTTTTTGTTAGGGTGATGACCACTGGGATATCATCACTGTCTTTGTAAACGACGCGAACGATATCACCTCCGTACTCCGCTTTTTCAGGAGGAGTAAAGTTGATGCTGCCCATTACTGCATTTTCATAATCATCCACCATTTCAGCTAACTGATACTCTTCCGGGTTTAGTCCACCTAGAGAGATTAAGTGTTTTGCTAAAGTGATTTCTTCTTGTCTAACTTGTCTTCTTTCTGCCATAAATGTAAAACTAAGGAACTTAAGAACTAAGGAACTAAGAAACTTAAAAACCGAGTAACTTAGGACTTAGGCGAAGTAACTAAAAAACTAAATGGAATGGAAAGATATTTCGTTAATCATTTAGAAGTGGACTGATATCATCATCGGGATTACCAATTATGCACATCATTTCATCAATATCAATTTCTTTTTTGTTGGTGATATGCAAGACGGTACCGAATTCATAGGATTCGATTTCGAAGGTAGCTTTATTGGTATCGACTTCAGCTACAATACTACCCACATCAATTTTATCACCTACTTTAATTTTCCACTCCACGATTTTACATGAGGTAATATCATCAGATATTCTGGGCATAATGATAGTAGAAGGAGGTTCATTTCTGTGATAATTAGTTCGTTTCGGACGCTCTTCAATTTTAGTATCGTCACCCGTACCAAAAATGCTTTTCAATAATTTGCCAATCATAATGAATAATAAAAAGTTTGATGTTATAATCTGTAATATACAATAAATTATAAAAATGAACTTTAATGCGTTTTTCAACCTTAGATTGAAAGTCATCCTTTTAACTTAATAAATCTATTGACTTCGTTTTAAGTAATAGGTAATAACTAACAACTAATAGGAGCTGAATTTACGCTCCTCATTACTCGGGCACGGGTTAGGAAACCCTTGCTAAATATTATGCACATATCCCCCACGAACCACTTAACATTTCACGTTTTTCATTTTTAACTTTTCATTTTTAATTTCTAAAAAAAAGAGACCTACCCAATCCGGGTAAGCCTCTAAATCCAGTCCTCTATATAATTTTAATCTTTTTTCGATTGATAAGTATTTTATTGAGCATTGTCCCTCCAAATCATGTTCACAAATTCAGGATGATCAATAAATGGGTTTCTATTCTTTTGTTGTAAGAATATCTGCTCATTACGGTCCAATTCTTTAAAAGAAACGGGGTCATTATTGTGCCATTCTATCATTAGATTTAAGAACCAATCTTTATATACTTTATCAGATGATCCATCTAAAACAGTTCCTGCTTGACCATAATTTACCCAAGTTCCAATTTGATCTTCATATCTAGTAGCCATATACAAATACATACGAGCAAAGTCGCCTTTGTACTCATCGTTTGGCTCAAATACAGTTCCTGTATAACCAGATGCTGCTGTACCACTACCAAGCTTACTATTATTTACTGAAGTCCAGCTAGCGTTAGCGACCATACCATGAGGGTGGTTAGAACGCATAGTGTTTACGTAGGCATCAGTTGGAATAATATGGTGGGCATCGGATACCATTGGTGCTCTTTTGTCGAACCAACTTTGTGGTACTACGTGTTCTCTATTGTAACAGTAACCCTCTCCACTTCCAGAATTACCACATTGATCATAAATAATTCGATATTCATATTCACCAGGTTGAACGCCATCAGGAATAGTTGGATTTTCTGGATCAGGAATATCAGAATACATATCCCAAATAATTTCTTTCTTTTGGTATTTATCATCAGAAGTTTGATAAAGAGTCCATAAAGCAGCGTATCCAATATCTTTATAATCTTCAGAAATAATTTCGCTTAATGTTGATTTTAATTCGTAACCAGATTTATTGAAGGCTCTTCCATAGTAACCTGAATTTTCTCCGTTGTTCGTAACAACAATATTATCAATTTCTACTTTTGTAGAATTAGTATTACTTCCTAAATAAACGAAAGCGATAGTTACATCACTACCAAAAGAAGCTAGGTTGATATTAGATTCTGTCCATTGCCACCATTTCTCATCTAAATCACCAAATACTGGTAAAGTAGCTTGATCTGTTAAATCTTCCCAAGTAGCACCAGATATATTTCCGTTGTAGTTTTTAGAAACCTTAATTCTAATAACATCAGTATGTCCTTCTACAAAGAAACCAGCAGCAGCACGGAATTGCAAAGTGAGATTACTTTCAGGAATTGTTGGTAATATCATCCAAGATTCAGAAGTTGCATCACCAGATTGATAAGCATTTGCCATTGCATATTTGTTACCAGTTCCTTCTACCTTCCATTTCACAGTTCCTTGTTCAGGAGAGTTACCCCAATTTTCGAAGTCGATTTCACCTTCATCTCTATCATCAAAATTTTCTTGGAACACAACACCCTCTATTGGTGGCGTTTCAACATCACCAAAGTCGACCATATCAGTCACTGGGTTGTTGATATACAATTGAGCAGATCCATTGAATGTACTTACAATGGCATACATTGTTCCGTAACCCTCAGGAATTTCTTCTCCAGCAAAATCAGAATATCCACTATTTCTCATCACGATATCACTTGATGAGGTACCGTCGTTGAAATATCTATTTTGTGTTGTTTCATTTACAGCATCTGCATAAGTAGTTCCAGGTCTATCAGTAGAAGCAACATAGTTTATTTTTACTCTACGACCAATATAATTATTTAAGTTAGTCTGTATTTCATTTATTGTTGCTGTAATTGTTCTCACAGAATCATCAATAGTCCCTGTAAAAAGATATTGATCCATTAATGGACCTGGTACACGACCAGCTGCAGGAGTACCGTTATATAAACTAGGAATACCTAATTGTACGTTACCACCGTAAGAACCTAAAACAAGTTGATCACAAATTACACCAACTTCCTGACCTAATTTATAACTTGTATATAGAGGAGCTTTATCCAAACGAATTAAAATACCCCCTGTTTCATCTTGAAGGTATAACTCTTTATAAATGTTGCCAGGTTCGTCATCAGATATCACTTGTCCAACAATAATTGAGTTATCTGGAATAGATGTGGTATCATTATCTCTTCCGGAGTGTAATGCTTTTAATTCTGCAATCGAGATGGTTGCTGTGCCTTCAGGGATTGGAGAAATTTCTTTATTTTCAGGATCGTTATACTTCGTATCAACACATCCGAAAAGAACAACGCTAAAAAGAAGCGAAATTAAAATTCTGTTTGTAAAAAACTGTTTCATTAGAAGTTTATTATTTAAGAGGACTTTTTGAGTGTCATCTTTTTGTAACGCTCAAGATGATAGACTCAGAATAGCTCCCCACAAAAGTTGCGAGCTTTTGTGGGGATGTAGGGTTTAGTTTGTTCTTTTTTGTACTTGAATATTGTCATAAATAACAGTACCCTCAGAATAAGTTCTAATTTCAAAGTTGAAAGTAGTAGCAGTTGGATCAGTTGTGAAAGTTGTTTCATACTTTTCCCAATCAGTAATCTCATCATCTTTGAAATAGCCTTGTACAGTACCTACTTCAGTTCCATCAGCATCATCAATCGAAGACCACATTCTGAATGTAGTATTGGCATTTGTTTTTGTACTTAATGGTTTATACCAAACAGTGATTTTATACTCTTCACCGCCTTCAATATCAAATGATTGTTTTAAATCTCTTCTTGCTGTAGCTGTTATTTTTAGAGCAGAACTACCTTCTTGAACATCAGATGTTTCAATTTCAGTTTCACTAGGTATAGACCAATTATCAGGAGAATTATTTGTCCAAGTTTCAAACCCTCCATTTAGAATAATGTTATCGCCATACTCAGGATCAACTGGAGCACTTTCTTTTTCTTTCGCTTCAACAGTTTCAATATCCCATCCTGTAGCATAATCAGAATCATCTGCTGTATATTTGAATGCAATAGTTACTGCATTTAATCCTTCAGCATTAAATGCAACTCTTTGTTCTCCTCCATTATTTCTATCACCATCTACAGTGAACTCCGTCCAAGAAGCAGTTGTAGGGTCTCCACTATAATCTGTTGAGTATAAAACCTTAACAGTTTCTATACCTTGAGAATAAGTGATTTTTTCAGATACATATAAACGAGGAGTTGTAAAAGTTGAGAAGTCAATAGTATTTTCAGAAATCAACCAAGATTCAACTTCACCTTTTTGATAAGCATTGATAGAAGCCTTTCCATTTGCTGCTGTCCAAATTTCAGTACTTGAAATGGCATTAAATGTGGTGAAATTAATGCTAGTGTTTGTCAATGAAGAACCACTAATTGGGTCTCCTGCACCTTCAATTTCTTCTTCAGGAATTTCTTCTTCCTCTTCTTCAGTTAAACCATCCCATGAGAAAGATGTAGGTGATTTTAAACCTGGAATACCAAAATAAGCTATCGTATTACCTTTAATCCAAACCTGTTTTCCTAAATTATCAGGGTTATCTACAATATTAACTTGTTCTCTAATGAATGAGTTATTAGGTAATTGAACAGGTACTACATTCGCCATTAAAGTTTCATCTTCATTTACAGCAATGGCAATGTTTGACGCAACAGCCCCTGATAAACCTAAATTCAGGTTATTATTACTTAGAGTACCTACAATTTTACCTTTTACCCAAACATCATTTTCATCTTGGTTTTCTTGAGCGGCAGTAACATTATAAGCTGTAGCCAAGCTCTCACCGTCACCTTCTGCTTCTGGTTTTTCAGGAGGAGTAATCTCATCTCCAGAAACTTCGACAGTATAAATGTTCCATGACATTACATTATCACCTGTGCCATTGTAAACAAAAGCAATGTAAGCTTCACCAGAAGCTTCGAACTGGGAAGTTAAATCACCTTGAGCTCTTTCATTAGTAGAATTTAATACTGACCAAGTTGCAGCTTTTGGATCTCCTGTACCTGAGTAATCTGCAGAAATCATTACTTTAACATCATCAGTAGAAGTAAAGAAACTTAATTTTTCTTTTACGTTTAAGTAAGCAGGAGAATACTGAGTAAAGTCTACTTTTTCTTTAGAAATCATCCAAGAAGTAACCGCTTCTTTGTTGTAAGCATTTACATAAGCATTACCATTAGCAGCATACCAGAATGCAGACGATCTAGCTTCATTCCATGTTGTGAAGTCGATACTTGTGTTAGTTAACTCAGTACCTAAAATATCTAAACCTTTGCCTTCTACAAAATCTGGAAGATCAGGTGTTTCTTCTTCTTCAATTTTTTCTCCATCAAAAGAGTATGCATCTGTTTGCTTTAAGCCAGGAGCAGAGAAATAAGGTTCAAGGTCACCTTTTAACCAAATCATCGTACCCATCAAATCACCATGATCTTTTACGTTAATAGCATCTCTAATAAATCCTGCAGGTAATTGAATCGGCATACCGTTTTGAGGGTCTGTCTCATCTTTTGAGTCAGCAATTACAAAGTTTGTATGAGTAACATCTGTTAAACCTAAATTAAAATCATCTAGTGACATACCATTGATAGTACCAATAATATAACCTTTAATCCATGTTGATTTTTGGCCTTGAGCTTTTTGAGCTTCTGCAACTGTTAAAGCATCAGCAATATCTCCATCTTTAATTTCAAAACGAGCATTAGTAAATTTAACGTCTTCAGGGCTGTTCAGAGTTAATTGGTTAGTACCATTAAAAACAGTTAAGATGGCCGAGATTTCACCCGATTCGTTAGGCATTTTTTCACCTGCCCATGTAGCATATTTTGAGTTTCTAAGAATGATGATTTTACCTTCCTCATTTGTCAAATCACGATTAGTTGCTGAAAATGCCCCTTCAGAAACATCTGCATAAGTAGAATCTTCATCTACAAATTGTACATCTTTGATAGTAACCCAAGTATTGTATAAATTGGAAAGATTATCTGGAAGGTTATTTAAATCAATGATGGATGGTTGTGGCATCTCACCTTGTTCACCAGCAATAATATGTTTTGTGATTACGTCAGCTTCAATATTTCCTAGTTTACCTTCATATTCACCTCCCAATTGCATTAATCCACCATAATGACCTAGATAAAGGTCTTCAGCTTTAACAACAACTGTTTGCCCTTGAGCATAGTCTAAATATAAGTTGGTTTTGTTTAGTTTGATTTGGATACCTGTTCCTTCTTCATCTTGAATGGTGATGGACTTGTATACGTTACCTGTCTCATCAGATGAAATCACAGTACCTTTGATCATTACTTCTTCAGAGATTAACATCATATCAGAATCATCATACAAGTCAATCAATTCTTTGATTGTATGAGTGATTTCGATGTCGTCTGGATTCTCTGGGTCAGTTCCTGGGCCATCTGGCTCATTGTCTTTTTTACAGCCAAAAAATGAAGCTGATAACAATCCTCCAATAAGAAGGAGTTGAATGAATTTGTTGAATGTTTGCGTTTTCATTGTTGTAGAAGTTTAATGAAATGCTCTTTTTTAAATGGTAAATAGAAAAGATTTGTATTAATGAGACATCTTAAGGTGTCTCATTAATACGTTTATATTAGAAGCTCAAGCTCAAGTTCATAAAGACTCTTAAACCTTGTGCGTAATAATATCTGTTCGGGAACTTCTCCGCGTTCTGATCAGTGAAATCGAAACGGTATTGTTGGTATCCTGTCGTTACGATATTCTGATTGTTCAATACGTTGTTCACGTTCAAGTTTAGACGAAGGAACATGTCGTTGATTTTCCAGCTCTTGCCAGCAAATACATCTAATGTGTAAGCATCATCTACTTTTTCTTGATGAAGAATCTCGTTGTATTGTTCAGAACCTTTTGCGATACCGTCTACTGCTCTATCTGTGTATCTCACAGGGTTAAGTGTTACATAACGATCTCCTAAGTAATTGATTTGGAAACCTACATTCCAGTAGTTTCTAGACCAGTATTCTAAACCAACAGTACCTGCAATTTCAGGAGACCCACCAACGTGGCGACCATTGAAATATACTTTTTCATTCTCTAACAATACCTCAGCACGGTTATCGACAGTAGCCGATGCCAAAGGATTAGTGTTGTATAAGTAAGAAGCATACGTACCAGCAGCTCTAAAACGAAGTTCAGAAGTAATGTTGTAAGATAATCCCAATTCAACACCTGTATGTTCTTGTCCCATACCTGTAAGTGCGTAGTTCATGAAGGCATTTTCACCATCATCCCAATAAGAAATTACTTTCGTTAAATCAGAAATTTGAGTGTAGAAACCAGTTGCTCTAACTTTTAGTTTTTCACCTCTGTAGTAGTAGTTGATATCACCTGATAATACCGATGAAGAACTTAAACCATCTACTGTTTCATTTCTTGTTCTTAACGATTTGAATGAATCCTGGAAGTAAGGAGCCATTGTATAATACGTTGAGTTGGCTGTAAATACATTTCTACCATTTAAGAAATACTCACCACCGAATTTGATACCGTAATCCAAGAAATCTAGTACTTCAGATTTTCCATATGAAGTATCAGGGAATAAACCTTTTCTACGATCACTATCTCTAAACATCGAAGTGCTTGTGATGTTACCACCTAAATAAACGGAACCTTTAGTAAACGATTTTTTCACTTGACCCCACCAAACTGCTGTTTGAATATGTGCGGTGTAATCGTGACCAATTCTATCGCCTTGACCTCTTATCCAAGTAGAGTCATTTAAGTTATTAATTGATTTCTCTGTCTCCACAAAGTCTCTATCAGCAAAGTTGTCGATATCTAACCAGTAATCACCACCCAATAGGTCGTCAACTGTATTGTAGTTGTTCCCTTGGTAATATTGATATTGAACACCTGTTACCAAGTTCCAAGAATCGTCTAAGTTATAGATCAACGTTGGATTTACATCAATTCTGTGGTAATCTAAGTGTCTGCCTTCTACGATATAATGTGATCTGTTTCCTGAGAATTGCTCTCCATTTGGATTGTTCCAATGTACTGGTACTGTCTCTGGATTCGTTCTGTTTACATTGTAAATCTGATCCCAGTTCACCTGACCAAACGTTCCGTTTTGCCATTGCTCAGTCACATAGTCACCTGCGGCAATATTACCTTGATCGTATTGGAACGAAGGCATGTATCTATAATAATCTGGACGAGGATCTGGAGCATCATACCAGTTTAAAGCTGTTCTTTTCTCTCTACCCAAAGCATAACCAACAGACGTCTTTAACGTCAACTTATCGTTGATTTCCCAAGTATCTTTTACAATAAACTGTGGAGTGACTGTTGTTTTCTCTCTTGAGTTTCTTTTCTTACCATCTTGCCATCCCCAGTTCGGGTTGTAGTAGTTGGTACCTTTTAATTCGTAAGCTTCTTTTACAGTCGCCATTTGCTGACCTCTAGTTGATGGAGCAACAAATGCAGTAAACACCATTTTGTGGTTAGGGTTAAATCTCTTTTCAGCACTGAAGAAACCAGCCCAAGCATCGTATGTAGTACCTTCTACAAAACCTTCTTGTGCCCATCTTCTAGAACCTGAAGCAGTAATAGCCCAACCGTTTTCCATTAAACCAGTGCTATAAGTAAGCATAACACGGTTCGTATAACTTGAGTTACCTAAAGAGTAAGAACCTTTAAAACCAGGTCTTTGATTGGATGGGTCAGAAATGATATTCGTCGAACCACCTATGTTACCAAAGTTGAAGTCAACAGGTTGTAAAGAAGTAATTACTTCCTTGTTTCTAGTTACATCATTTAAACCACCCCAAAGTGACCAAGAAGCATAACCTCTTTCTGGAGAAGCCATGTTGATACCATCGAAGTAGATGTTCATGTAATTAGAATTGTAACCTCTTTGTCTAAACCAATAAGGTCCCCATGCAAAACCAGCAATAGAGCTATACGCATCACCCGATGAGAAAAGAAGACCAGGAGTAGATTGTGTATCTCCATCTTCCATGTCTAAATCAGTTAATGATAATGCAATGGTAGATGCCTCGTCAGTTTCCGAATAGAGCCTAACGATCATTCCATCACTCAATGGAGCATCTAATTGTATGTAACCATCCAATAAGATATGAATTTGTGCTCCTTGAGGGGCTAATTCTGTAGGTACAGAGAATATACCTTTATCGTTGGTTAGAAATTTATTACCATTTACTTCCACTTGGATACCAACCAAAGGTGCTTGGCTTTCTCCAGAAAGTACAGTTCCCGTAATGAATCCCTCTTGTGCAAAAGCAACTACAGAAAGGAACATTAAAAGTAGTGTGTAAAAACGTTTCATTATTATTTAGAGGAGTTGGATTTGTCTTGTTTCAATAAATAGATGACTACAGGGAAGTGATCAGAATATCCCGCAGCATAGTTCCCACCTGCATAGGTTCTAAACGGATATCCTTTATATCGACCTTCTTTATTTTTAAGCTCAGGGTAGTTACAGATCTCAGCTTTCCAATAGAAAAGACCATTGTCTTTCTTTTTTAACTCTTTGCTCACAATAATCTGATCAAATAAGTTCCAGCTGTCTCTGTAGGCTAATGTACCTAAGCCTTTTTTATACATTTTGTAAAATGGATTGTAGAGATAGTTTTTCTCAGAAAGTTTGGCTGCATCTCCAACAGCCCCAAGACCTTTAGTCAACGATTTGTTAGTAGGGTCATCGTTTAAGTCACCCATGGTAATACATTTCATACCAGGATGTTCGTTTCTTAAAGAGTCCATAATCGAGCGATTTAGTTTGCCTGCTTCTTCACGATATCTCGATTCTGCTCTTCTCGATGGCCAGTGGTTTACTAAGAATGTAATTGGTTCCCCATCTAATTCTGCTTCAACGATCAATTGGTTTCTCGATTTAAATTCCCAATTATCACCGGCATACGTTTTCTGAATTCTTAAGTCTCTTGCAGATACCTTTTTGATATCAATTAGATCCTTTCTGTATAGAAGGGCAACATCTACTCCACGTTTATCTGGACCTTCAATATGGCATATACCATAATTGAAATCTTTTAATGCTGGCATTTCAACGAGGTCTTCTAAAACATTTCTGTTTTCGATCTCAGCTAATCCAACAACAACAGGTGCTTGCTTGGTAACCTCTTTACCCAGTTTAGCGATGATGGTCGACATATTTTCTTGCTTCTCCCAATATCTTTTTCCGGTCCATTTATAAGAACCTTCAGGTAAAAAGTCGTAATCATTTTTACCAGCATCGTGTAAAGTGTCAAATAAGTTTTCCATGTTATAAAAAGCCACACCATACACTTTGTAGTTGTTGGTTTGTGCTTTTACAGCCAGAGGGAAAGTGATAATGAATAATAAGAGGATGGAAAGTTGTTTCATAATTGTATAAGTCTTAGCGAAATCAATTCCTAAAAACGGTCATCACTGGCCTATGATCACTCACTTTTGGATCGTAATCATTAGAACATTGATCTAAGGTTACTGTATATGATTTTTGAAATTGATTAAACCATTCATTTGTCATCAAAATGTGGTCGATATGGCTTCCGTTCGGTCTCCAACTAGGATACGATTTATCGAGCCATTCCGAACTTTTTGCTTGATCCATATCAGCGAAAGCATAATTGTTGGCATCATCAATAAAATTACTAAACTGAGAAGAGTACGTAGGGTATAACTCACCGTTATAATCACCCACAACAAGTACTCTGTCGTTTGGATAATTTTCATCAATAAATGTTTTTAGCCTTCTACTTGCTTCTTCTCTCCTGTGTTTACTTGTTGCGTCTCCACAGCATTTTAGATGCAAGTTGATGAGGATAAATGTTTGATTATTAACTTTATTAAGAAATTTGATAAATAGAGGATTTCGAGGGAAGTAATATCTATCGAAGTCGCCAGTAGTTAAAACGCGTTCTTCTTTGATTTCCAATCGTTGGTTGTTATAGATAAATGCTAAGTGGTAGTTATTATTCACACCTCTTGCAATATCATTATCTACAATAACAGAATAAGAAGGGTTTACCTGAGATATTAGTTTAATAGTACCAATATTCTCAATTTCCTGAATACCCCAAACGTCATAATCACTTTCAGCAATTGTTGCATTCACAATTCCAGAAGTCTCTAAATGCTTAGGAAAATGTTCAATATTCCAAGTAAGCACTTCGAGTGTATTTTCTGAAGCAGGAACAGGCAGACAATCTACTAGAACATCATCATATTCAGCAGGAGTCGTAGGGTAACTTATGTCAGATGTACAGCCCAAAAAGAGTGTACCCACAGAAAGAGTGGTAAATATTTTATTTAGAAGTTTAATAATTCTTTAATTCAGTTTAGTATATAAGTTTTAGCTACTTATTCGTAGAGGACATCACAAATGTGAGAGGGAATCGTGTGAAAAAAAAATAGATTTAAAGTCATTTAGGAAATTAATATTCTGTTCATCATAAAATTTTATTTCGTTCAATTCTAGTTCATGAAAATATAATGTTGTTTTTATTGAAAATATATTATAGAGTGAAGCTAATTGATGGGAATTTTAGAACCTTTAGAATTAAGTTAAAATATTATTCTGTCTGTTAATAAAGTCCAATAAGCGCAACTTTTTTGATAACACTCTACACACATTTACTTTTTTTCTTACGTAATAAAAAGACGGTGACTGATTTTTTTGAGTTAATCCACTGATTATAATTGTAATATACACACTTTGTATTACCAATTATTTTGCAGTCTTAATTAAAATAGATAAATTAAAGTACCAAAAACTAATTATCATTAAATACAACACACTATGCAAAAAAAATTAATTGCTGAATTCCTCGGTACATCATGGTTGGTTATCGGAGGATGTGGTTCCGCTGTTTTTGCAGCCGGAGTACCCGATGTAGGCATTGGTTTCCTAGGCGTTTCTTTAGCATTTGGTTTAACAGTATTGTCTATGGCGTATGCTATTGGACATATATCAGGATGTCATTTGAACCCTGCTGTATCTTTTGGTTTGTGGGCTGGAGGTCGATTCTCAGCTAAAGAATTGGGGCCTTACATTATCTCACAAGTTTTAGGAGCCTTATTTGGTGCAGGTATCCTTTATGCTATTCTATCAGGTAAAGGAGATGGAATAGGAAGCTTTGCAGCCAATGGTTATGGAGAACATTCTCCGGAAGGATTTAGTATGATGGCAGGTTTTATTGCAGAGTATGTATTAACCTTCATGTTTTTGATCATCATTTTAGGAGCCACTCATTCACAAGCCCCTAAATATTTGGCAGGAGTGGCAATAGGTTTAGGTCTAACATTAATACACCTTATCAGTATTCCTATTACAAATACATCAGTTAACCCCGCAAGATCTACTTCGCAAGCACTGTTTGTTGGAGGATGGGCAGTAAGTCAGCTTTGGTTATTTTGGGCCGCTCCAATCTTAGGTGCCGTGAGTGCAGGGTTTGTTTATAAATATTTATCCCCTGAGGAAGGAGAATAATTTCTTTCCTTACTACTTTACAAGAGGTTGTCTCACAATGGATGAGGTCAACCTCTTTCTTTTTTATAAAAACGATAATGAAGTCTCTATTTTTATAAGACAAATCTTATTTTTCCTTCGGATACTCTAATTTTGGAATGAAAGTTGAATTCTTACTGTTACTTTTTAATTGATAAAATCGAAGTGATGTTTCTTTGATGAATTAGCGTTTACGACTGTTTTGATAAATTATATAACTGCAAATAATAAGGAAACAAATAAATCTCTTCGGCAAACTTTGTAAGATGAAAAAAATAGTACTGTCATTACTTTTCATAATGGCGATGATTTCGACCTCTTCAGCTCAAAAGGCTAGAAGGTATTTTTATGCAAATCAACCTACAGGTATTACTTTTGGTGCTGATGTATTAGAAGAAGCACAATTTAAAGTGAGTGCATATTCTCACTATGTGTATTTTTCTTTCAGTTCTAATTTTAAGAGTACTGATGGAACAACAGAAGGTTATAAATCTGAAGAAGTAGCTTCTGCTGGTTTACAAAACAAAGGTAGTTTTGGTATTACACAATATAATTTGGGTGCAATGCTTCCTTTAAAAATTGATTATACCTATGGAATTTATATCGCTCCTCAAGGTGCTTACGCCAGAAAATTTGATATTTACGAAAACACTACAAAAAAATTCAAGGGTCCTGTTAGTAATGAATACGGTGCCGCTGTAGATTTTATGTATATCGATAGAACAGGTATAACATTCCAAGCCGGCGTATCAGCATTATATGGTGGAGAGAATGAAACGGTATATCTTTCGGGATTAAACATAGGAGTTGGATACTCTTTTTAAACCCGTAAAAAAAAACGTATCTTTAAGAGGTTGATACATCATATAAATGATGTCAACCTCTTTTTTTACTACTATCCATTATGTTCAAAGCTTATATAAACCTATTTTTTGCTCTTTTACTATTCCCGGTTTTATCCACCTACGCTCAGAAAGTAACTTTTGTAAATGAAAATGGTGAGGGCATTCGGGGTGTCTTAATCACTACAGATCAAGGTCAAAACTATTTAACGAATCCTTTAGGTGTAGTACATTTAAATGATAATGCTAACCAATATGTTATTACTCATATTAATTATGATAAACTGATTTTATCAACTACTGAGTTGACTCCTACTGTTGTATTAAAAGAAAAAGTAAATGCCCTAAATGAAGTAGTCATTGGAGCCAATAAATGGGAAGAAGAAAAGAAGGAAGTTCCTCAACAAATCGTAGAATTTGATAAAAAATCAATAGAATTAAATCAACCAATGACAAGTGCGGACATACTCTCTCAATCAGGAGAAATATTCGTTCAGAAAAGTCAGCTAGGTGGTGGTTCTCCTATGATTAGAGGCTTTGCAGCCAACCAAGTTCTCTTAGTAGTGGATGGTGTACGTATGAATAACGCAATTTATAGGAATGGTAATCTTCAAAGTATTATCACTATAGATCCCAATACAATAGAGAAAGCAGAAGTGTTATTTGGACCAGCTTCAGTAATGTATGGAAGTGATGCCTTGGGAGGAGTCATGGATTTTCATACAATTCAACCTCAATTTTCGGAAAATGACGAGCTTCTATTTTTTGGAGAAGCTAAATTAAGTGGAAATACAGCTGCAAAAGAAAGAAGTGGTCACCTTCAAATCAATCTATCTAAAAATAAATGGGCCTACTTTGGGGCGGTATCAAATACTGTGTTTGATGACTTGAGTTCTGGAAAAAATGCACCAACCGATGCTTATACTTTCGGATGGAAAACGTTTACTACTTATCAGAATGATCATCAAGATTTTGTTAAGGCCAATTCGGATATTTATTCACAAACTCCATCAGGTTATCAACAATGGAATACGCTTCAAAAGTTGGCATTTCGTCCCAATAAACATCTCGAAATGATGTATACCTTTTCCTTTTCTAACTCCTCAAACATTCCTAGGTATGATCGTTTGACCGAATTAAATGATGTGATCCAAGAGGATGGAAGCAAAGTAGGGGTGACAATGGAAGAGATTATTGACATTCAGAATAATCAACTGATCACCTCTTCTGGCTTGACCACACCAAAGTTTGCAGAATGGTATTATGGTCCACAATTATGGATGATGAATAATTTTCGAATGAAGTGGAAAGAGTTAGATGGAATAGCCAATGGACTATCAATTATTGCGGGACACCAAAAGATTGAGGAAAGTAGGTACCAGAGAAAATTTGATGATAAAGACAAGTTGAGCGATCAAGTAGGATTAGATCTATTTCATTTAAATATTGATGCAAACAAACAATTAAACAACGAATGGGAGATCTTTTATGGTGTAGAAGGAACCATGAACTTTGTAGCTTCTAATGCACATACTACAAACATTGAGACGGGAGAACAAAAGGCCGCAATTCCTAGATATGCAGGTGGAGGTAGTGAAATGCATACTTATGCCGCCTATTTTACGACAAAGAAAAGATGGACGGAGCATTTAACAATGACGGCAGGGTTACGTTATAGTCAAACCCTCTTAAATGCGGATTATTCAGATGCAGTATCGCAAAGCTTGCAACTACCTTATCAAGATGTATCACAAAATGTAGGTAGTTTAACCGGAAGTTTAGGTTTGGCCTATCATTCGAATAATGGATGGCAGTTAAATACGCAAATCTCTAAAGGGTTCAAAGCCCCTAACATAGATGATGTAGCAAAAGTATACAATCCAGCAAAAGATGATCTTGTTGTTCCCAATTCAAACTTGAAACCCACCGATGTATATTCTGTGGATATAACGATCCAAAAAAGCTATAGAAATCTCCAATTTGGGATGACCACCTTCTATTCTAGATTACACAATGCAATGGTACGTCAGGAAGGGACTTTCAATGGCAAAGATTCTTTGATAATCGATGGAGAGCAATATGCTGTACTCATGCTTCAGAATACGGGAACAGCGGATATTGCTGGGATTAGTTCATTTGTGAAATATCAATTTATGCAATACTTTGAACTAGGAGGTAACGTCACTTACACTTATGGAAAAGATCTTCAGAATAACACTTCACTAAGACATGTTCCACCTGTTTTTGGACAAACTAAATTGGCGTTTAAAAAGAAACGTTGGGTAGCCAATGCCGTGTTTGATTTTAGCGGTGGAATAGCTTTTGAAGATTTGGCTCCTTCAGAACAAGGAAAGCCATATTTATATTCAAAAAATGGTAGTTTATCTTGGTGGACCCTTGGTGTAAATTCAAGCTATAGAATCAATAACTATTTGCAAGTGATAGGAGGAGTGGATAACCTTTTCGATTTAAATTATCGAACATATAGTTCAGGAATTAATGCACCGGGGAGGAATTTTAAATTAACGGTGAAGGGGTGGTTCTAATCAAATTTTGCTGAACGATTATCTTATTTAGATTTATTAGGGGTGATATTTTATGTCTACTGATATAAGAGAAAAACAAAATTTATATTCTCTTACAATGAAAGACTTTATTTTACAACGCACCCTAAAAAGAGTATTTACTTTTTTATCGATAATGGTTGTATTGAACCTTGTACTACTATATTTAAGCGGTTTTTTCTTGTCTGGTCAGGAAAAGAATCCATTGATATTATTGTTCAAAGAAAGTGTGATTTCTTTAACGTATTAAACGAATCAGCAAGGACGTTAAATTCGTCCTTGCTGATCTGATCTATTGACAGCCACTAGCCGTAGCTGATAAAGCAGTCGACAAATTCTCTGTAAAAGTAATCGAATAATCGAAAGGAGAATCTCCACTACATTCCATTTTTACTCTATCTATTCTTCTTGGAGAAAACCATGCATTGGCTCCAACAATAATGTTATTTTCAGCATCAAAATCTAATGAGGTGACACTGATGCTGTTGCTATTTCCATTGCTTAATTCTCCATGTAAGTAAGTGGCATATTCTACATCACCAGAATTGACATTAATTTTAGCGATGATAGCAATTTTTTTACCTCCACCTTGGCCATAACTTGTTAGCCATCCATCTTTGGCAAAACGTCTAAAATCGGTAGATTCCTCACCTTGTGTACCTGTACAGCTAAATACTGCGTACAAATTATTCTGGCTATCCCATACCAAACCATATCCTTTGCTATCGTCACCACTAGTTTCGTAATCGGTTCTAGACCATGTTAAAATGCCATCGTCGTATCGTGATAGAATTGGATTTTGGTTATTGCTACTTACTTGCTGGTAACCGATATAATAACTAATGCTTCCATTTCTAATGGAGGTAATTCCGTGGTCTAATAAGTCTCTTTCGTCCATGACGACATCAAAAGTTTTGGCATCTCCGACCTGACTAATAGTTTCTGCTTCGTTAATTGGTGTTTGTAATGATTCTTCCTGACAAGCGATTATACCTATCAAGAGGATCATTGTGAAATAAATTCTTCTCATCGTTGTTTTTTTTACAGTACACACAGTGTAAATCAATTAATATACCAACCCTTATTGAGTTATGTAAGAAAATGAGTACTATAATTTTTTTATTCGTAACGAATAGAAAGAGAATGCGTAGCGTTACTATTGAGAATTTACTTTTAACTCTTTTTATGCCTTTTTGAACGACAAACGCTATATTTGATGTGTCTATTAATAATAGAAACGTCTAATTATCTGTCTGCTGAATATATGTATGGTGTGGTGACATTTTACATCAAGACAGTATTTGATGCTCAAAAACTGTAAACTAATTAAACCTCAAATTCTCTCTAATATGAAGAAAATGAAGACTCTATTTATCCTAATAATTGCTTTATTACCCGTTACCCTAATTGGTCAAACCATCTATGATGCTAAGATCGAAGAGGTGACCGTTTTTACCAATGCCGCCCAAATTAAGAGGGGTACTTCTTTCCAAATGAAAAAGGGAAGTCATGAATTGGAAATCAAAAATTTATCTCAATACATAAAAGAAGAATCTATTCGAATAGAAGGAAACGATCAGTTGACTATTCTGAATGTTCGTTTTGAAGAAGATTATATTCAGGTTCAAGATGAAAATGAAAGAAATATAGAACTTAAAGATAAAGTTGAAAAATTAACTGCTCAGCTTGGAGAACTAAAATTGCAGAAAACTATTGTGCAGGAAGAACTTTCCTTCCTAAAGGAGAATAAAAAGGTGAGTGGTTCAGCAACAAGTTCCACTGATTTTCAACAATATATACAACTTTATGGTGCACAGTTAAAGAAGTTAAGTAAAGAGAACTATCAGCTTGATAAAGAAATTAATACAGTAAACAAGGAACTTACAGCTGCAAAAAATCAGTTAAGAGTTTCTGGTAGAAATTTACAGAAACCAAGCGGAAAAATTATTGTCAATTACGAAAGTGATATCGTTAAAACGGTTCCACTTAAGTTGACTTATCAAGTAAGAAGAGCAAGTTGGTACCCAACTTACGATATTCGCGCTGTTGGTAAAAAAGGACAGGTAAGTATTACTTTTAAAGGGAACATTACACAAACAACAGGGATTGATTGGAAAGATACTAAGATCAAACTGTCTACTTCTAAACAGCATATATCAGGTGATATGCCCTCTTTGAATCCTAACTATATTTCATATTATCTACCTTCTTCATCAGATGCTTTACAAGGTATTGTGCCCGGCGTGGAAACAACTCCAGCTTTTGAAGAAGAAGTGGCTGCAGACGAACTTGGTGTAGATTTACCTGCTTATCATAAAAAGAATATTACAATCCGAGGTATAAATTCAACATCATCAAAAAATCAACCTATGTATGTTGTAGATGGTGTTCCGTATAAAAAAAATCCAAACATCAACCCTAGCGAAATAGAGTCTATTGATGTATTAAAAGATGCAAGTTCTACTGCGATTTATGGATCTAGAGGGAGCAATGGTGTAATTGTCATTACCACAAAAAAAGGCGGATATTCAAGTAAATACAACACCCTTTCAAATAAGAACCTGACCTCTGTAGAGTTTGAGTTATTGGACAAGCAAACGATATTATCAAATTTCTCTGAGAAAACCGTGATCTATAAAGAGAATACAATTGATGCTAATTTTGAATACAATAGTATTCCTAAACTATCAAAGCATGTATATCTTACAGCACAGTTAACCAATTGGGAAGATCTTCAATTAGCGAATGGTAGAGCCAATATATTTTTGGATAATGCCTTTGTTGGGAAATCCAACTTAAATATCGATCAACTGTCGGATACTTTAAAATTATCGATGGGAGTGGACAATTTTATTACCGTTGACAGAACTCGTCTTCCAAAATACAACGAAAAAAATACCTTTGGATCGTCACAGAAATTGAGTGAAGCCTACAAAATCACGATTCGTAATACCAAAGATGAAGTAGTGAACTGTCATATATATGATCAGATTCCTATATCTCAAAATAAAGAAATTCAGGTGGAAATTCTAGAGTTATCTGGTGGTCAACACGATAAAGTTACAGGTGAAGTGAAGTGGAATGTCACCCTTCAACCTAAAGAAACAAAAGAATTGATTTTAAGATATAGTGTGAAGTACCCAAAGGGGAAAAAGATAGATTTATAATCAGTGATTTAAAATAAACAAGTAAAGGCGAACATCAAGTACTCTCTAATAACTTGATGCTCGCCTATTTTTATTTTTCTAGAGCGAACTTCGTTTGGTATTCAAATTCCTTGCTTGGAGTTGCTAATTTATCCTTGCTTAGAATCATCAAATTAAATTTAGAAGTCACATCTTCTTCCTCAAAAAGGACCCGAGGAATAGAATTAGGAACTCCATCTTTTGGACGCCAAGTACCTTGATAACCTCTTTTACTAAAGTGATCTACATTAAACTTAAATTGTGTGACAGCCACATTTGAATCTTCAAGTTCTTCCATAGATTCTACAGTTCCGCTTAATGTGATTTTGCTGTATTGGTAGACAGTAAAATAGATCGATTTAAGCCCTTCAGTGTCCTGAAAAACTGTATCCACATTTTCAGTGTGAGAAGTGTAATCAAACGTATTGTCTTCATACAAGTGAAGCACAGAAGTGCCATTTACATAATTAGAAATATAAGAAGCCTTTAGATTGTTTGTTGTCGTGATAGGTTCAATTATTTCGACAGTTTCTTTGTTACATGATAAAAATACAACAAGAGATAGTAATGCTAATTTAATTTTTTTCATAGCGTTATTTAAAATAGATGAATAGAGAGTGTTATTATTTAAAGTTCGAATTGTATGGATACGGCAATAACAAGAGATGGTTGTGTTTAGTGTTATGAGTTTGCAGATGTTTGGAAATGAAATAAATTAACTAATTTGTCTTGCAATATTTTTAGATCAACTAACTAAACTAATTATGCCATCGTATTATGAACTTTTTAAAAATTTATCCGACGAAAATTTATTTAGAAGATTAAATAATAAAGAATACCATCATGAAGACTCCATAATGGCTGTTTTTGATATTCTTATCAGAAGAGGATATTCATTACCAATTCCTTATCCTCATCGTGAACATGTAAAAGCAGAGTCATTATTTCCTAGTTCTTTTTTGAAAGAAAGAAAACAACATCAATGGTTTAATTTTCTGATTAAACCTGTTTCTAACATAAAATTAATATTCACCTTATTATTAGTTTATCTTTTTGTCATTTTTGGTAACTCACCATATTGGGGTTTGATTATACCACCTTCAGTAAAGTATAACTTTCATTTTCTATTTACTCAAACTACTTTTTTCTTCATATTTTTATTAATTCTATTCTCCATTTTAGAAGTCAACACCAAAACCAAATGGAAGCAACTTTTGAATGTGAATAATAAAAGAGTTTTTACAGCGATATTCGTTACGTTAATTACCATTATAATAATTTCATTACTTGAACTACTTTTTTTAAATAAGCTTACTATTATTCAAATTTTTTATCACGGTTCAATAAAAGAATTTACTGGTTTAATGATTCAATTATTCTTTAATTCCTTTACTGAAGAAATTATTATTAAATGGTTTGTGTTAAGCCAATTACTCGTTAAGTTAAAAAATAGGGATCAAAAATGGGCAATTATAATCACTTCATTATATTTTTCATTTTTACACATTCCTAGATTTGTTGATGAAGGAGATACTTCTTATGTTTTAAGAGGCTGTATTTTTACTTTTCTGTTTTCATTTATAACGTCATTTATCTATATCAAGCGTAGGAATTTTATATTAATAGTAGTTTTCCATTTTCTAAATAATTTACCTATTGAATTTGATCTAGAATACCATCGTTTTTTTCAAAATACTTTATTATTATTCATTTTCCTTTATATATTTTCTTGGGTTGATAAGATTAAATTATTCGATTTTTATTATTCATTTAAGATAAAAGTCAATAAAAAAGTAAGCTTAATAATAGGCACTTTACTTCTTATCATTATCTACTTTTTACCAAATACAAATAAGGATAAATATAATTTTGCATTAGGTTATTACGAGAATGATAACAATGAAAAATCATTAGAATATATCAATCAAATAATAGAAAATGACGACACCTTTTCTGATGCTTATGTTTTGAAAGGTCGTTTACAGCAAGATATATATGATTTCGATTCTGCAATAGTCAATTATGATAAAGCCATTGAATTAGATACAAACAATACAGAAGCATTATATTACAGAGGGATTGTTCATCATAATATGAAAAATTATGAGGCTGCTATTCAAGATTTAAAAGATCCGATTGAAAGGAAATACAATACAGTAACGGCATATCAAGCAAGAGGTGAAAGTTATTTTAAATTAAATGAGTATCAAAAAGCGATATATGATTTTAATGAAGCTGCAGTATTAAAAAAAGGAAATATAACGGCCTATAGAGGTTTAGGTAAGACTTATGTAAAACTAGAAGAGTTTGATAAGGGAATTGAATATTTTGAAAAAGCTTTATTCTATGGAGATTCATCGTATTTGAATTTATTTTATCTTCTTGATGCTCAGATGCAAAAAAATGATGATGTGAATGTAGAAAAGGTCTTTAAAATGATTAAGGCAAGAGAATTTTCTATTGATAAATACTATTTTGTAAGAGCCAATATGTCACTTTATTATGGTGATTATCAAGAAGCTATAGGTCATTTAAAAGAGAGTGTTAAATATGGTTATCCTAAAGGGGTAACGTATTATTTTATTTCTGTTACTTATCAAAAACTAGATGACATAGAAAACGAAAAAAAGTATTTGTTGTATTCAGCTGATGAAGGTTATCAAGAAGCAGAAAGAATCTTAAAGGAAAGATTTGGTATCAGAATAATTGAATAATCAGTTATAAAATATATCGTAGGGACGTTGCACTGCAACGTCTGTACAAAGAGTAATAATCTCCTAAAAATTTTGTCAGATGAAATTATTTTCCCTTAAAAACGTTATTTAAGTAATACGACATAAATAACATACCATGAGGTTTTCACTTTTATTCTTTATTACCACCCTTCTTATTTCTTGTAATTCTACGCCCAAAGAGAATTTTAGAAACCCATTATTACCTAAAGATTATATCATTAAGAAGTTTCAGAATCATGATATTGTGTTGCTCGGAGAGGATCATGGAGTAAAAGAACATATAGAGTTTATTCAAGATATCATTCCTCATCTATACAGGAACGGTATATACCAAATAGGGATGGAGTTTGGTGCTTACGAAATGCAAGAACAATTGGATGAACTCCTTATTGCAGATGAATATGATCCCCAGAAAACGAAAGACCTGTTCTTCTTTTACAATGTTGGTTGGGCCTTTTTAGAATATCATGAAATTTATCACAAAGTTTGGGAGTTTAATCAGACCCTGACCGCTCAAGAAAAAAAGTTTAGAATTATCAATTTAAGCTATCAATTTCATTGGGATAAATTTGATATGAATGATCAAGAAGAATCATTAAAAGAAGTTTTCCATTTAGGTGAAATCGATTCTTTTCGATGTGAAATAGTAAAAGATCAGGTGATTAATAAAAAGGAGAAAGCCCTACTACTAGTAGGGACACCACATGCTTTTTCCAAGTTTTTACATGATGCATCAAAACCAATTGAAAATAAAAACTGCCCTTTTGTAGATACCTATTTAGGTCACAGATTATATGATGAAATTGGAGACAAAGTATTCACAATTCTGTTTCATCAAGGCTTTTTAGGCACTAAAGAAAATAATTATAAATCCGTATCTCCAGCTAATGGCCGTTTGATAGAAATGATCGAAAAGAAACACATCGGGAAGATAGGATTTGATGTAAGCAGAAACATCGCCAACCTTACAGATAATAGTGCATTAAGTGAATGTCAACCTCACCTAAAACTCGGAGATATCTGCGATGGATATATTTTTATAGCTCCCTTAAATGAACTTACAGGCTGTACGATAGACGCCTCCTATTTTTCCGGAAAAGACTATAAAACTGAGGTATACCCTTTTATTCCAGATCCCAATTGGCACAAACCGCCGGAAACGTTGGGAGGATATCTTGGGCAGATAAGGAGGTATGTGGATTTGGAGGAAAGATATGGGGAGATTGAGTGAAGAGTGAAGAGCGAAGAGTGAAAAACGTGAAATGTTAGGCTAACGCATTTTTTTTAGGTAGCAGGTAGCAGGTAAAACTGGCGCCGATGTTAAGCGAAGCGTCATCGGTGCCCATAAACGTTAGAGGTCTCCCGACCTCGTTTTTAGGTAGTAAGTAGAAGGTAGTAGGTGCTGAATTTACGCTCCTCATAACACGAGCACGAGTCCGGAGACCCGCGCTAGTTATGAAAAAAATCCTTTAATTTTAGACAGAACTATGCTCTAGTTAAGACCGCTCTTCACTCTTCCCTATTCACTCTTCACTTGTAAAGCTCCAAAGCTTTACCCGCTTCTTCAAAATCATATTCCTGCACAAACCCTAGAGCTACTTTCAACCCATTTTTCTCATCCTCTACCGTCACTTTTTCGAGTAATGATTTAATAATTTCTCCTGCCTCAGGGTCTCCTTCATCTAATAATTGAAGCAGCTGAGCTTTTTCCTCAGGGAAGTTATTGATGGATACAATTTCGGTAGGAGTATCAGTTTCTTGAGTGGATTCTTGAGGTTCTTCCTCCCATTTAAACTGTCTGATATTTTCTAACATGATGGATAACTGTACTAATAAATCGTTGTACGCTACTTCATCATAGGTTTCGTAATATTTAAGGGAACTTTCCAAACGCTCCGCAGCTTTTGATACTTCCGTCATACCCAAGTTAGCAGAAACACCTTTCACCGTGTGGGCTTCTTTTTCTAATTCAGTATAATCTTTATCAGTTGATAGTTCCATTAAGCGGACTAAAGTATCTTGTTGCTTGTTGAAGAACTTATCCAACACACTTAAGAAAAGGTCTTCATTTCCACCACATCGTTTGATGGCGATTTCGGTATCAATTCCTTCGATCTGTATGTCTGATTTTGCATCAATATCTTTACCTGCTTCTTTTAATTTTTCCAACAGTTTAGGATCGTTGGATTTATAATTGCCTTTGGCTTCAATCCATCTTCCTAAGATAGAGAACAACTGTGCATTGTCAATTGGCTTGGCGATATGATCTGTCATACCTGCTTCTCTAGCACGGTCTTTATCTTGAGATAACGCGTTGGCGGTCATAGCAATGATTGGTAACTCAGTGTATCGAGCATCTTTACGTAATTCTTCTGTAGCTGTGTAACCATCCATCACAGGCATTTGTATATCCATCAAGACGCCTTCATACGGTTCGTTATCATCAAATGCTTTGTTGACTTTCTCGATGCCTGCCTGACCGTTTTCAGCGATATCTACATAGACACCGAATTTAGCGAGTAGTTCAGAGGCAATCAATTGGTTGATTTCATTGTCTTCCACCAATAGGATCTTAGCGCCTTTTACATGTTCTGGGAAGTTCTGAGATTTCTTGTATTCGTTATTGGCCGCAAAGCCGAAACGGGATAACAAGGTATCTAATAACTCTTGTTCATCGACAGGTTTTACGATAATTCCAGAAATACTTTCTTCATCAATTTGATCCGAAAGTTCTTCTTTATCGTGGGCCGTTACCATAAGAATATCGGTGGTTGCATGAATTTTTGATAATTCACGAATCTTACGAGTCGTTTCAATACCATCCATACCCGGCATTTTCCAATCCATTAAAATGAAATCGTATGTGATGTCGGATTGGGTGATGTTGGCAATCGCTTCTTCTCCGCTTTTCACTACATGTACCTTACAACCGAAGTTGTGTAAGTAGTTCTGTAGAATCACTAAAGATTCTTCGTTATCATCAACAACTAGCACGGTAGAACCGATTAAGCTTCTTACTTTATAAGGTTGCTTGCCTGCAATTGAATCTTCTGCTACCTTTTCTACTTCGGCAGTGAACCAGAAATTAGATCCTTCATCGATTTGTGACTCTACACCAATTTCACCGTTCATCAGCGTAGCTAATTTTTTAGAAATCGCTAACCCTAGGCCTGTTCCTCCGAATTTACGTGTAGTAGATGTATCTGCCTGATTAAACTCTTGGAATAATCTTGATCGCTGATCTTCAGTTAAACCAATTCCGGTATCAATTACTTCAATATGAAGTTTGGTATGTCCTTTTGTTTCGTCTAATCCAATCTTTAAAGTGACTTGACCTTTTGGCGTGAACTTTACGGCATTGTTCATCAAGTTCAAGATAATTTGAGATATACGAAGAGGATCTCCTTTCAATAATTTTGGAATCTGAGAAGAGATGTCAAACTTAACGGTAATCCCTTTTTCTTTTGCTCTAAATCCAATTACATTCATGATGTTTTCGAGTACATCATCTTGTAAATTGAAATACACATTCTCAATATCTACTTTACCCGCTTCTATTTTTGAGAAGTCAAGTACATCATTCACAATAGATAAAAGTGATTGAGACGATAGCTGAATCTTTTTCAAGAAGCTTTTCTGACGTTCGTCCAATGGAGTGTCTAACACTAAATTCGTTAAGCCCATAATGGCGTTCATAGGGGTACGAATCTCGTGCGACATATTGGCTAAGAACATAGATTTAGCATTGGCCGCTTCCTCGGCAATTTCTTTGGCCGATTTTAATTGCTCCTCTGCTTTCCTTCTCTGAGTGATGTCGATAATGATGTCTGCTAGGTAGATAGGCTCTCCTTTTTCATTCTTAACCAAGAAGTAATTTTCGTAAGTAGAAAGTCTTCTATTTTTGGCCGTAAGCATTTCTAGTTCTCCCGACCAAGCCCCTGTAGACATTACTGCAGGCAGCATTTCTGCCTCTAATTTCTTCTGAGATTCAGGAGTGTAATAACCTTGAACAGTTTTCTTGTAAACAGCATCGATTTCATCCTCGTCTAACAAATTCTGAAGGGCCTCGTTGACATAAACAATCGTCTGATCTCTCATATCTGCCATGCCTAGACCGTTACTCGATGAGTCGGCAAAACGTCTGAAGATCCCTAACTCTCTAGTTCTATCTTCTACTTTCTGATCTAAGTTGGCATTTAGTTCCTCTACTTCTTCAAGTTTCTCGTTCAGCTTTTTATTTTGTTCAGAAAGGCGAGAATGTAATCTTCTATTATTGATAAATACCAAGTACCATGCGAAAATAGCGGCAATAATAGACAATGCGACACCGATTAAATCGATTTTGATTCTTTGTGATTTTTCTTCAAAAACATCATCGATACGACCTCCCAATTTTTCAGAAAAATCTTCCATTGTATCGGCATACCTCACTTTATTATCAAGATATTCTCTTGAATTTAAAAGTTTACTTGCCTCTTCTCCCTTACCTTCTCGAATAAGTTGGAAAACTTGAGATTCAATATCAATTAGTTTTTTATTGGCAGCCTCCGTTCCTTTCAAGAGGGCTTCAAATTCACCTTTACTGTCCATTTCTAATGCTTTCACTATGGCATTATCAAGAACAGCTTCGTAACGTTTGTATTTCTCTTCCCACTTTTTTTCAGAAGTCAAAGCGGCAATTTTAGTGGAAGTAGTCAATACCTCATCGCAGAAGATAATGTCCTTTTGCAATTGAGCGACCTTCCATATGATATCACTTTCTCTTTGGAAATCTTTATAAGCTTTATTCAGTTCCCAACCGAAAAATGCAAAAGCGATAATCGTTAGGGTAGAAGCTAAAAGGAAGAATCTGGTCTCCCTTCTGTTGTTTATTTGTTGTTCCATAGTATAGAATTAACGAGCAGTTCCGTAGCGGCTATCAACATAAGCCAGCATTTCACTAGGTTTTAGAGATTGTGAGGAATTCCCCATACGAACATAAAAAGCTTCATCGCCGTCGCGTGTCATAAACACCGGACGAGAAGAAGGGTCGCATTGGATAATTAATACCTGTTCTTCTTTCAAATCAACGACTTTAGTATGAATAAATTGTGCCATATCTGCACCAATATATTCTCTTACTAAATTATGCCAATGCAACATCAATTTGTCTTCGTTTTTGAAGGCATCAGGTTTCATACCGATAGGTTCACCATCATCGTTGACACCCACGAAAAGCGTTCCTCCATTTCCATTAAGGAAAGCAGCCACACTTTTTAAACATTGGTTCTCGATGCGTGATTCGTGTTTCTTAGTATATAAATTGAAGCGTAATGTGGATTTAAATTCACATGTTTCGCTTTCTCCTTTGGCAATCAAATCCAACCATTCGCTTTCGGTATCTCCTGATTCAATGGTTTGATTTTGAAGTTGACTGAGTTGTTCCCTCAACTTCTTTTGGTTGACAGACATTTCGATTTTAGGTCGAATTCTCGAAATAACAATGTCAGGATCAAAAGGCTTAGTGATGTAATCGATGGCACCCAAAGCAAATCCTTTTTTCTCATCTTCAGGATCGACTTTAGAGGTTAAGAAAATCACGCTAAGATGTTCCAACTCTGGATCGGATTTCATGGTCTTAAGTACTTCATATCCATCCATTTCAGGCATTACAATATCCAATAAAACCAAGTCGGGTTGAGGAGCTTTTTTGGCCAACTCTAAGGCTTTTTTTCCGTTTAGGGCTACTTTGATTTTGTATTCATTTCCTAGTAGTCCGCGCAACATGTCTATATTTTCAGCAGCATCGTCAACAATTAGGATGCAATTTTTTGTGTCTGTCATATTAAAAAAATGGGTCGTAATCTTTAAAACGTTCAATTTAATAGGTTTAAGGTAGAGAAAAAAACGAATGTTAGGAAATATTGATTAATCAATTAACTTAGCTGATTATTAACTTATCTGACTTCCCTGAAATGCCAATAAAAACACTCTTCAAGACTTTTCTCAGACTGTTTGTCGTCTTTCTTTTTACCATTTTGATCAATCAATTATTGTTTGGAAATACGTTTTTGAACAATAAGACAATAGAATTTCAATTGCACGATCTCTTTATTATTTTCCCATTAAACTTCTTGTTTATCATTCAATTTTTATCGCATTTGTTTCTTTACAGTATCATCAGAATGTGTTATTCGAGTAGGATGTATAATCATCGAATTTATTTTATGGAAGGATTATCTCTTTTGGTCATCACAACGTGTTCATTCTTACTCTATTATGTCATTCAATTTCATAGAGAAGCCCTTCATTTTTATCAAATGAATGATATTGTATCAGGTAAAGTAAATGATTTCACTATGATCTATTTCATGGAATACTTTCTATCTATATTTTTCTTGACGTTTCTCTTTGTGTTCATCCTTCTATTAAAAAAGCAATTTGATATTAAAGGCAGATTTGTGTCTTAATATTTATGAGGAGAAAAAAAGAATTAATTACTTTTACAATCGCAAACAATTTATATCAAAAGAAATAGCTGAATTTGAACAAACAGTAACTATTTATCTTAACATGATATTATTTTTTAAACTTGAAAATCAAAAACTTAAAAACCAACGAAGATGGATTATAACAGAAAAGTAGGCTTTGGGGAAAGATTCGTATCTATGATTATAGACCATATTTCTATGACTTTCTTATTGGGAATGATCGCAGTTCCCATTCAAATGTCGGTTATGTCTGAATTTTTTACTTCTCCAGGTATTAATTCCGATCCTGATCAACTTTTTGGATCTATAAAAACCTTGATGATTCCTTATTGTTTCATATATGCTTTGTATTTCTGTAAGGATGCTTTTAAAGGAAGAAGTTTAGGGAAATTGGCTACAAATCTTCAGGTGTATGATAATAAAACCGATGAAATAGCCTCTCCAATTAAATGTTTTGTGCGAAATATCTCAATTATTATATGGCCTATTGAAGTGATTATGGTGATGATTAATCCCAACAGAAGAATTGGTGATTATATCTCAGGGACCTATGTTGACATTTATGATAAGAAAGCAAATGCAAAAGTTGATTTTCCTAAAATTGGGATTTCATACGTTCTATCAGTTTTAGTAATGGGAATATGTATGTCACCTTTAGTCCTTTGGTTGGAATATCTCGGTTCAATCGTTAATGATAAGGAAGTTTATGTAGATACAGTAGTGAATGAAAAAGTCGTTTATGATGAATTAAGCTATTATTTTGATTCATTAGAGATGAACATGGATGATCAATACATTCAGTTAAAAGTATATGCATCACCCAATGTTTATCTAAACTCTATTAACGAAGTGAGAGGTTTAGTGGAACCTATTATGAAAGAGAAGTTCCCATATCATAAAGTGGATTTAGATATTATTTATACCGAAAACGGAACACAAGAAGAACTAAATATTGATTTTTATACCAACTAAATAATAATGCACCCAACTAAAAACACCAACCAATTTTTTCTTTTACTTCTTCTTTTTCCCATTCAGCTTTGGGCACAAGATATTTCTTTAACTATTGATTCTTTGGTTTCGAAGTATCAAAAAGAATATCAAATACCAGCCTTGACAGTGGGAGTTGTTCAATCTGATACCTGTTATTTGGGTATTGAAGGAGTAGTTAGGATAGAAAAAAATCAAAAGGTGAGACTCAACGACAAATTTCATTTGGGGTCGAATACCAAAGCCATCACATCATTCATTGCTTTCAAAATGATAGAATCTGATGAGATATCACTAAACACTAAATTTTTTGATATTTGTTCGGATTTGAAAGGTGAAATTTCGACTGAATATCAAGAGATCACATTAGGAGATTTACTTTCTCACCAAGCTGGAATACAGCCTTATACGAGTGGTTTGGAATATGAAAAACTTCCAGCGTTAAATGGTTCCATATCAGATAAAAGAAAACAATTTTCGGAGTTTGTATTAAATGAAGAATCGGTAGCTAAGGGAACCTATTCTAATGCAGGATATATTCTAACTTCCTTAATGTTAGAAAAAGCCGCTCATCTTTCCTTCGAAAAGTTGGTGGATAAGCATATGAAAGCACTCGACTTGGACTATTTTATTGGGTTTCCAAACAAGCAAAACCTAAATTACCCTTGGGGACATTGGGAGGAAAATCAGCAGTTGATTTCTTTATCGCCCACTCATTTTTATAAGTTAGAAGATTATACCCTGGCTGCTGGAGATGTCTCGATGAATATTGAAAACTATGCCCGATTAGTTCAATTTCATCTAACTGGTTTAATGGGAGAAAACAATTACATAACTTCAGATAGTTATCAAAAAATGCACTATGGCTTAGAGAATTATGCCTATGGTTGGGGGAACATGAAAACCAAAACGTCAAAAATTAGCTTTCATGATGGCAGTGCGGGCACCTATTTTTGTCATACGGTATTAGTACCAAGTAAGGGTAGTGCCATAATTGTGATGGCTAATTCAGCTACAGAGGAACATCAAAAAGCGGTTTACAAATTAAGAGATGAACTGATAAGATTTTCGGGGAAGTTGTTGGAGTAATGGAGGAGAGCAACCTAGTAACATTTAATTAAATTGATCTTTGATTACGCCTTTTTTAGTTTAAAGTTAAAGAACGATTACTTTTTGATATTTTTAGTACAGATCCAAAATAATTAACTATTTTCGCGGACTAAATAACAAAATATAATTCTGTTACGCCCTTGAAAAACTTCGAAGAGAAATATAAATTAGTTGTAAAAATAGGAAATGCACTGCATAAATTTGGCTGTTCGTCTTTAAGAGTAGAGACGTATATTCAAGATGTAGCCAAGCATATTGGAGTGGATGTAGCCTGTCAGGTAACAACAAACACCCTAAACTATCAGATAGAAGATCCTGTTACAAAAGAGCGTCAGGTGATCTTGCAATACATACCATTGGGAAGTAATAATTTAGGGAAGCTGGCCGATCTGCATAAGCAAATCCGTAAGGCTTTTAAGGATGGTCATGATTATGAGACCATCACCAAGAATATAGATCAGGTCATCGAAAAAAAGAAGATTTACAACGAGTTTTGTATTGCCTTGGCCTATACGGTTATTCCACCTTCTTTTTTAGGATTAATTGGAGGCAGTTGGGTCACGTTTTTGTTTAGTTTTCTGATGGGTTTTATCAGTTACCTTATCATTAAAGGGGTAAGAAGATTCAATACCTCTAAATATACTGTAGAGTTTTATACGGCTTTTATCTGTGCATTTATAGGAAGCGTTTGTAAGTATTTTGTACCAGAATTAGATCTCATCGAACTGAGTTTGGCATCGGTCATTTTATACGTTCCCGGTTTAACCATATCCATTGCGTTAGAAGAGATTTCTTTTAATCAGTTTAATTCAGGATCCGGTTTCTTTTTCAACTCCATCATGATCTTCTTGAAGTTATTTATTGGGGTTTATCTAGGAATGTCCTTAGGGACTTTCTTCTTTAATTTATCGCCTGATGTGTACATCAATGAGATTCCTAAATGGATGCACTTTATTGCCCTTCCCGCTTTATCTGCAGGTCTAGGTGTGGTATTCAATACAAAGTTCAAAGATTTACTGATTGGTTTATTTTTAGCCGTCATTGCTTTTTGGGGACCTATGATTTTCCAAGAAAATATCGGCTGGATTTTCGGTACATTTATCAGTGCTTTTTTGATTACATTTTTGAGTATTCTATTAAGTAAATGGAAAAACGTTCCGCCATCCGTATATCTATTACAAGGTATCGTGATTCTCGTACCTGGTAGTAGATTATTTATGGGCTTATCGAATCAGTTTAATAACGATCCAATTATTGATAATCCTAGTATAGGAACTTCCGGCTTACTCATGTTTTGTGCCATAGTCGTAGGGATGTTGGTGGCGTATAGTACCTATTATCCTAACCTAGATAATAGAGATGAAGTCATTTAAATAATATAATTTATCTGTGTACGGACGTTGCACTGCAACGTCCTTTTTTATGTGTAGACCAAAAAAGCATAAACAAAAATTGCTTATGCTTTCTACTTCTATGAAATGATTTTTTTATAAACTATTACTAACTTATTTTTTAAAATAGTTTGCTTTAATAGTTAATAACCTAGTATGAATAAAACTGTCCATGGGTAAAAAAATGATATAGTATCTCTGCTTTTATCACTTTGTCTACTGCAATATTACCGCTTTCTTAGTGCGTAATGTTGTGCGTATCTTTCAAAGAATATCTCTTTTTGATATCCGTTTATATATAGCACTATTCCAATAGGTTATGAAATTTTAATTCTGCCTTAAGTATAGAATATGATAAAGAATTGATTGAAAAACGTAGTAACAGAATTCATCCAAAGAGGGAAATAGCAATAAATAGACATATTTTTTTGTAACTTCTGCCCATTAAATAACATCAACTGATATACACTAATTAATGAAAACTATAATTTCTCTTTTTTTGATCAGCTTTATATTTTGCTCTCTTCCACTTTTTGGACAGGAAAGAAGTAAAGTGTATTACTCTAAACTAAAAAACGAAACAATAGATTATTTGGAGTTTTCTCCAGATGGGCGTCTTATGGCGGCAGGCGTTTATGGTGCTGTTCGGGTATACGAAGTAGGGACTGAAATTTTTAAAGATTACAAGACCAATGCGTTTAATCAGACACCCACGTTTGTGGTGTTTTCACCAGATCAAAAACAAATAGCTTTTGGGACTTTTGGTTCGGTAAGAGTATACACTTTAGGTTCAGAAGAATTTATTGATCTTAAAACAAAGGTGAAAAATGAAACACCTGAATTTCTATGTTATTCACCCGACGGAAAATACATTGCCACTGGAGTATTTGGTGCGGTGAGGGTATGGAAATTAGAAGATCAAACGTTTAAGGATTACCCGACAAGACTCAAGAACGAAACACCCACATTTGTCAAGTTTTCTCCTGATGGTAAAAGCATAGTGGCAGGTGTTTATGGAGGGGTGTATAGTTGGGATTTGCTCGTATTCTAAAAGAGTTTGTTTTGATGACTTCAAATTGATCTCCAAAATATTAAAGAAAGAAACTAAAATTTAACTATTGAAAAACACACCATGAAAAAAATTAACCTAAACACTTTAGACCAACTTATACTTCTATCCCTTGATGATGACAAAGGTACTTTCGTTCATGAATACAGCGTATTTGGTTATTGTTTGGCCGGAGCCGCTTTATACGACCTTACTTTGAAAGAAAGAATTAATATTTCAGAGGGAAGAATTAATGTAATTCATCAAGAGGAAACAGGAGATGAAGCTTTGGATGAGTGCCTAAAACTAATTTCAAAATCCAAAAAAGCTCGTAAGATCAATTATTGGATTGATAAGCTGGGTTATAAAGAAAGTGATTTGAAAGGAAGCACACTAAAGAAGCTTCTTGATTTACAAATTCTAGAAAAAAGAGAAGATAAAATACTTTGGTTGTTTACTTACAACAAGTATCCAACTAAAAATGAGGTTCCCGAAGTGTTGATTAGAAAACGTCTGAATGCCATTATTCATGGCGAACAACAACCTATGTCGAACGATATCATGATCATCAGTTTGGTCAATTCTTGTGGATTAAATAAAGAGGTGTACGGTAAAGAGGTAGCAAAGGAGAAAAAGAAAACCATCCAAAAATTGATCAAAGAATTTAAGTTTGCCAACGAAACAAGTCAAGTGATAAAAGAGATTCATGATTTAATTATTGCTTCCTTGGCTTTAGTAGTCATAATACCAACAATGACAGCTTCTTCGAGTTAAATTCAATTGATGTGCTGATACCAAAACGCACAAAAGATAGACAATCAAGTACAGTTTTGTTTGTGGTAGAACGTAACTTTATATCGAAATGAAAGGTTTATTCTGCCAAATTGGAAATACATTATTCCTGTATGGCACTCTACAACAAACAAAACAATGAAAAAATCCTATATATTTTTAGTATTACTCCTCTCTTATTTTGTATCAAATGCTGAGGTGAAACTACCTGCAATTGTCTCTTCAAATATGGTTTTACAAAGAGATACAGAAGTGATGATTTGGGGTTGGGCATCACCAAAAGAAGCCATCAAAATAAAAGCCTCATGGTTGGATCAATCTATTGATATCACAGCCGATAAAGAAGGAAATTGGAAGACCTCAATAAAGACAACATTATCAAAAGAGGAGCAAAGCATCCACCTTTCAAGCAAATCATCTGATATACATTTAGAGAATATCCTATTTGGAGAAGTGTGGTTGTGTTCTGGACAATCGAATATGGAAATGGCCTTAAAAGGGAATCCCGGTCAGCCCATTTTTGGTTCGGTAAAGGCAATTGCTCATTCGAGAAATCCACAGATTCGTTTATTTGGAATACAGAAAAACGGAGCTTCAACACCTTTGGCGGATGTGGGAAAACCAAGTAAATGGGTAGAAGCCTCTCCAGAAACGGTAGCCGATTTTAGTGCGTTGGCCTATTTCTTTGGAAGAGAATTAAATGAGGTTTTGGATGTACCCGTCGGATTAATAAAGACCTCTTTCGGGGCAAGTTTTGTAGAAGCTTGGATAAGTAAAGATGTATTGGAACAATATCAAAAAGTGAAGGAGAATACAGAAGGCTTGCGTCCAAACAAAACACAAACAGCCTTATTTAATGCCATGGTTCACCCAATTATTCCTTACACTATTAAAGGAGCGATTTGGTATCAAGGAGAAAGTAATCGAGAATTTCCAAAGGAATATCAAACACTTTTCCCTGCGATGGTTAAAGATTGGAGAACGAGATGGAACCAAGGAGACTTTCCATTTTTCTTTGCTCAAATAGCTCCTTACCAAGGTAAAGATGAAGGCGATTATTACAACTCACCAAGAAATGCAGCTTTTTTAAGAGAAGCACAAAGTAAATGTGTAGACCTTATTCCGAATTCGTATATGATTAATAATATGGATTTGGGACAAGAAAAGTCGATTCATCCCCCTTTTAAAAAAGAAACAGCCCATCGTTTTGTGATGAGTGCATTACAGCATACCTATAATTATGAATATGTAAATGCTGATGCTCCAATTTTTGAGTCGATGGAACAAACAAAAGCAGGTGTTTTACTGTGTTTCAAACAACTTGGTTTAGGTCTTTATTGTGAAGGTGATATTCCAGGTTTTGAAGTGGCAGGGAAGGACAAAGTATTTTACCCAGCACAAGCTAAAGTACATAAAAAATCAAAAGTGATTGTTACTTGTGATCAAGTGGATGAAGTGGTGGCAGTGCGTTATTGCTGGAAGAACTGGATCAAGGCAAAACTTTACGGAGTGAACATGATTCCAGTAGCATCGTTTAGAACTGATGATTGGGAAATGGCCGAGCAGGCACAATAATATTTATTTGTAGAGACATTATTAAAATGTCTCTACAAAAGTTACCCAGACCCTTTTGCAATATTTAATCGGAACATTTTGACAAAACGGTATTCTAGTTTGTCTTTTTTCTATCCATACATAACAATTACCATGATAGTAGAAGAACTGAATATCAAAAACGAACTAGTACCTCTTTTTAATGCCAATATTAATAGTCATACTAAAGAATATGTGACCAAATTACTTTCTGAAAAATGCAGCTTAAATGAAATAAAGCGAAGACAAAAAGTAATACAAACATTATTGTGTCAAAAGGACTTTCTTACAGGCTATAAATATAATCCTATCTATTTTTCGGAAACCTTAAATCTATCTCAAAAACTAAAAACGAACGTCTTTATTCAAACGACTTTTTTTGGTTTTGAAAGAAGAAATGTACACCCAGATATCGTACCTTGTTTGGTAGGCAATTACTTATTCTTAAATCATTTAAAAAAACTTCTTCTTCGCGTAAGCACTATTGATGTTGAAGAACTACAGTCTTATGTTCGACCTATTCTTAGTTTTATAGAACAGGTGCTGACTTTTGATTTTTCATCAAAGAAAAGTAAAGACTTAAAGAAAGGAATAGACTATATAAGCACTTTAGATTTTAAGCCTTTTTTATCTCAATTATTTGAGTTGGAGAGTTTTATTTCTATTGCTAAAATGACGATTAAAAATGGATTTTCTATACCAAAAATTGGGGCTCAATATCAATTGACAAACAGCTACCACCCATGTATTCCTAATGCAAAAAAATACAGTATTCATTTCGATAAAGGACTTAATATTCTAACGGGAGCGAACATGGGCGGGAAATCAACTTTTCTGAAAACAATCTCGATTTGTACATATTTAGGGAATCAAGGATTCTCCATACCTTCTGAGGCGGCAATTATTCCTTTTTTCGATTACTTTGGAGTACATTTTAATACCAAAGATGATTATCGATTGGCCTCCAGTCATTTTATGCATGAGGTTTTAAGCATCAAGGAGTATTTAGAGAAAAATAATCAAGGGCAACAAGTTTTCGGAGTTTTTGATGAGTTATTCAATACAACTAATGCCGAAGAATCGTACAAACTATTAAAAAGACTTTATCAAGATATCCGTTTGTACGAACAATCTTTTTTGATTGTAAGTACACACCTTAACGTTGATGAATTAACAAATAATAAAAACATCAATTTCTATTACCTCAATACTATTTTGAAAGATGGAAAGGTAGATTTTACCTATCAATTAAAAGAAGGAATTTCGAGATTAAAATTGGGAGAAAGATTATTTAATGAATCTGGTATATTGGAGTTATTGAGCTAAACTAATTAAATTATTGGCTATATATTTTTTGTATTCCATGAAAATATTACTAAGTTTTGAATAGCTAATTTTAAACTTATTGAATATTGACCTATGAATAACTTTTTAGCTAATTTCGAACTTACACATATTGATACCGATTATAAACATGAATACACAAAACAAGGTCAAGAAGGAATTAAACCACTTGCGCATATTAATCAGGTATTAGAAAAATATGGTGGAAGCATTATTGAAAATGGTTTTTTTAGAATTCATACTTTTGGAAGTTCCATATTTTGGTTAAAGGAAATAGTCAGTTTTTTTAAAATCGAAACGGTTACATTTATTCCATTTGCCTACGATTTTTATGGTCGTCAGTATGCATCAAATGTAAATGATGACACCATTACCATGTTTGATCCTTCTGATGGAGAAAAGTACTTTTTAGATAATATGCCCATATCAGAATTCTTTAATGAGTTTGTGGTCGAAAATAGAGAAGAACCATGTGGGTATTCGGATTTTAAATCTTTAAGTAACTTATACGGTGAAATATTAAGAAGTTCAGATTGCCTAGGTTTTAAAAAGCTATTATTTCTAGGGGGAGAAGATGAGTTGGAAAACTTAGAGGTGCAAGATATGGAAATGTATTGGGAATTAAATAAGCAATTAAAACATCAAACGGATGTTTAATTAATAATAAAAAGAAGACTACTTAGCTTTAGTATATTCATTTTGATATTAAAGTTGACTAGTCTTTTTTATGTTTCATGTATTATACTAACTTCGCCAAAACTAATTATTTACTACTTTCAAAAATCAATGACTAAAATGAGAACATGCAAGCTTCTTCTATTTTTACTTCTATCGTACCAGACTTTTTCTCAAACAAAAACTACTGACTTGGTTTTAGGGGAAAAGTTAAAGTTTCCATCTGAGATTTTATCAGACACTATTGAATGCTGGATTCGAGTACCTGATCAATTCACGAATGCTCAAACAAAGATTGACTCTATTGCACTTTTAATGCTTTTGGATGGAGATGAATATTTTAGGATGTCATCTGATATTGCAGAGCTCTATGAGTGGTCGAAAAAGATGCCACTGACTATAATTGTTGGTTTACCTAGTACAGGAGAGAGCAGATATAAATACTATACACCAACAAACGTGAAAAGTAATAAGAGTGTGCAGGATAGCCTTTTATATGCGCAGACAGGTCATTTTTCTGATTATGAGCAAGCTTTAAAGAAGGAACTTATTCCGGCTTTGGAAAAACTGTACAATGTGAAATTTAATGCTAAAACGATATTTGGTCACTCCAACGGAGGAATAGGCGCATTATCATTTTATACCTCCAAGGAAAAAGTATTTGATAAATTTATTGTTGCAAGTCCTGCTCTTTTATGGGATGATTACTATTTGCAAAAACAAATTGATGATCAGAAAAGGACAGAATCAATTTACCTTACTTTAGGCACCAATGGTTGGGACTATTCTTTAGAATCGTATAAAGTGATATGCGAGAAACTATCGAAAACAAACAAGAATTTTAAGTTTCAGGTCAACCCCCAGGAAAGTCATGCGACAAATGGATTACGCTCTCTATTAGATGGATTGTATTATGTTAATTTGAAAGGAAAGGAGGTGCAGTAGTTTTTCTTTCCAAGATGATGACTTTCTATCATAAAACTTCCTATTTTTGCCAAATTAACGAATCATATCAATTCGAGACAAACTAAACTTCGGTAACAAAATATGAAATTTAATACGACAAACTCGTCGAATATTCTTTTTAATAAAATTACTCGACCATTCTTATTAATCGGTGCTTTTGTTTTGTTGTGTAGTCATGATCTATACATCAAAATGGAAACCTATTTCCTAAAGCCTAATCAAGAAGCTACTTTGAGTTTATACAATGGTACTTTCGAGAAAAGCGATAACACAATAGCCACTGACCGTTTATTAGATGCTTCGATAACAGCACATGGTAAAAGATCATCAATTGCTGATGACCAATGGAAGGATCAGGACAGTACCATTACTCAATTCACTTTTAAAGCAGGAGAGGAGGGGACATACATAGTCGGCGTTTCGACGAAGGCCAGAATCTTGAAACAAACGGCGGAGTCATTTAACGGATACCTAAAACATGATGGTGTATTAGATATGCTTCATCAACGTGAAGAAAATAATACACTGAATGAGGATGTTGAAGAAAGTTATCAGAAACACGTAAAGGCGATCTATCAGGTAGGTGATACAAAAACAGAAGATTGGAAGACGGTTTTGGGATATCCTATTGAGTTTGTTCCATTAGAAAATCCATACGACAAACATACAGGAGAAACGTTAGATATTCAGTTGTTATTGGATGGTCAACCTTTGGCCAATCAATTGGTGTATGCAGACCATGTAGCGAATGCACATTCCCATAGTCATGGGCATCATCATGGAGAACATGGACACACTCACGACCACGACGATGAAGAGCATTCGCATACCAACGGACAAAGGTTCCGTACAAATAACAATGGTGTTTTGACACTCCACCTTACGGAAGACGGTATTTATTACCTTCGTACCATTCATATGGTAAAAGTGGATGCGAATAAAGGGTACACTCATCAGTCGAAGTGGTCTACATTAACATTTGAGGTGACCCACCAACATGGAGCACATACACATACTCATGATAATGAAGACGAAATCTCTACTTGGATTTTCGTATTGGCAAGTGTGATCATCATTGGTATATTATTTATGTTTTTCAGAAAAAAGGACTAAGTATGAACGCAAATATTAAGAAGGCATTATCACTTTTGTTCTTACTTCTACCTTTTGTAAGTGTAGCGCATGATGTAACAAGTGCCGATCAGGAAATTCTTAGAAACGGAGGTCTTTTTGCCTACATACACGTAGGAGCAACGCATATGCTTACAGGTTACGATCACTTATTGTTTCTTGCAGGTGTTGTTTTCTATTTAACGGGCATCAAAGATATATTAAAGTTTATCACTGCTTTTACGATTGGTCATTGTATCACGTTGATAGGTGCTACCTACGCTGGCATCACCGCCAACGAACATTTAATAGATGCAGTCATCGCATTGAGTATTCTATACAAAGGATTCGAAAACTTGGGTGGTTTCGAAAAGCTGAAAATAAAATCGCCTAACCTCCTCTTAATGGTCGTGGTCTTTGGACTCATCCACGGTTTCGGTTTATCCACAAGATTGCAATCTTTCGAAAACGGAACCGAAGATCTATTGGCAAAAATCCTATGTTTTAACTTAGGTGTTGAATTGGGTCAAGTATTGGCATTAATTCCAATCGTTGCCCTTTTCACATTGGCAAGAAAACACAAACAATTTCCCGCCTTCTACAAAGCAGTCAATTGGTATTTGATCATTGCCGGAGTTTTCTTGTTTTTGTATCAGATGTCGGGATATTATTCAGGGCATTAAGATATAATACTTAAAAAAATGAGACTAAAACCCCAATGAGATTATTCTTGTTGGGGTTTTATTGTATAGAAAAATTATTTTAAATTTTAGCAGAATAGCCGTGTATTACTCGTTTAATACTCGGCTAATAAAATTGATTATTTTATTTTTGTATATCAGATTATATGTTCATTTATGCCTTGTTGTGGTTAAATAGGGCTATATGAGTGTATTTTGCTGGTTTTAGGTAGGTTATGGTATTTGTATTCTATATTAGTTTTATTATTTATCAACTTTGAATATTTAAAGTTGTTTGGTAAATTGGGGAATATTTATTACTAATGGATATATGCCATATGGTGTATATCCGGAAAATTTGGACGGATAAACGCCATTGTGTTTATCCAATGTTAGGCACAAGTAGATCGAATGAAGTGGATTAAAAACATAGAAGACTTTACAGAGCATATTTTTAGCACAAAAGAAAGAGCAGCAAAACGGCATTTAAATAGTAAGAATGCTGAAAAACCTCGTGAAGTATTTGAACGCACTTGCCAATTAATTGCTGACGAATTGAAAGATATAGGATTCACCTATTATCCTAGTCAACACAAATTGAAACTTGAAAGCGCTGACAAAAAATACATCTTGTTTATAAATTTTTCATCGAATCGAGATAACGTTGCTGGACAATATGTCGAACTATCAGCCGTATTCTACATTGAATCTAAAGACTTAAAAAAATATTCTAAAAACCATCCTCTTTTGAATTATTGGAATGAAACAATGATTGGAAGAGACATAGGTTCATTAGTCAAAGGTGGAGAAGGAAATATTATTTGGAATCTTGCCGATAAAAATGATTTTGAAAATGCGGTTTTAATAATTCCCCAAACGACAAAAGAAAACTTGATTAGTGTTTTTGAAGACTTCCAAGATTCAGAAATCATAGCGAAGGAAATTGAAAGGGATAATTTTGAATTAAATAATCCAATGACTACAGTTCAATATCTTCTAATGCTAAACAAGCAAAGTATAGCTGAAAAATACCTATCAACGTTTTTGACTCGTAAGCCGGAGAAGATTCTAGAAGATTATAAAAAAGCTGTTGAGCAATTTAAAAATGAAGGAATTCCTAGTGAATTCATTCACGGCATGGGGTATGGCTATGAAGTTGCTCTTCTTGAAACTGAATATGAACTAAAGATAAAAGTGCCTAACATCAACTAAACTCCAATCACGGTTGACGCAACCGCTCACGTAGTTTAGTCATCACGTTGGCATGCATGCAGGAGAACCGAACTACCATAGAACTGTAAATGAACAAGAAAAGAGTTACATATCAAGAAAGAGCTGAAAGATTAGCAAAAGCGGTTGATATTGCAGTTAAGATTTTAAATGAATCAGACCGATTTCATAATGACTCCAAAACACCGATGATTAATTTGTGCAATCAGATTAAGCAAATGGCACTGAACCCAGAACCACAGTTTAAAAAAGTTGCAAGTATTAAATATCTAGAAAATGATTTCTTGACTTATTGGAATGAATCGGCAGATAAGGAAGTGGATAAGTTTTGGACTGAATTGTATAAAAATGGGATTGACTTTGAGAGAAAAGATACAATTAAAACAGTTCTGAAAAGAGGAAAGATAAAAGACATCTACGAATATGACAACATTGTCGATAATATTGTTGTAGCTGAACAAATTGGTCGGATTAATAAGGAACAAACGACTGAATTAAGTCAAATGATTGGGGATTTTGAGAATCGAAATAAAGGGAAAGATTTATAAGCCATGAAAATAAAAGATTTGATTTTTATTGCAGCTTTGTTGATTGGACTTTATTCATGCAAGCAGACTGAAATAACATTTGATAAAGAATTATGGAGCAAGAATGTTGATGGATTCTATGAGCATCGAGAAAATATGATAAAAGACTTGATGGAAAATGAGCTGAATAAGGGAATGGCGTACAAATCAGTTATTGACCTTTTGGGTAGACCAGCAAATTTTGCAAACTTGGATTCAAATACAATCGGATATGAAGTTTTCGTTGATTATGGTTGGGACATTGACCCTGTTGAGACTAAGACTCTTTTCATTGAGTTTACATCAGATTCTACGATTACGGAATTAGAATTGAAACATTGGAAGAAGTGAAATGATAAAGCACGACATGCCAACAATGTATAAAAAACATAAGTGGTTCAGTGGCTTATGGAACATTTGTTCATTTAATCAGCTCCGCCAAATCTGCGATTTGACGGTTTGTTTTAAAACTTTAAATTTGTGTCTAATCGCAAATTTGGCTCAGTGTAAATTGACAGGTAAGTGCTTCGAAACTACTTACGTTTCTTATACGAGCCGTTAGCCACAATAACCACTTCATAAAGCAAATGAGAAAAAGTAATATTTTTTGGATTATTTTTTTATCCTTCATTTTTTCAAGTTGTAATGATTCGAATAATATACCTTACCATATTAATGAAATAGAATTTTTAAATGGGAATATTAGAGTAATTTCCTTTTCATCAAAAAGTTGGCATACAGACAGTACAAATTACTATTACAGTAAAAATCATGAGCTTGAAAAAATATTAATTTTTAGTAATAGAAAAGTTATTACAACTTATTGTAAACATTGGCTAGACCCAAATAAAAATTCAATCTATTTTGGTACCCTAGATAGAGACAGTTTATTTGATGGTTATACAATCGTTAAGAGAAATATTAATAATCTACCTGAGATTTATGATTCATATTATCATGGTAAGAAGATCGCACGAACAAAATTCAATTATGGAAATAATAAAATCTTAGGAAAAGAAGATTTTACTCTAAAGGATTCTACAGAGAGAATTTTCAACTATATTTATAAAAGTAATATTCTAGTAAAAAAAGAATGTAATACTGGTATTCATAAGGTATTTTCGGATTATGAGTTTGATCACTTAAGAAATCCTGTTTCATGGAAAGAAGGATATTATGATGGTAATAAATTAAAGGGTAATCTCACTCAAGTGCATAGAAAATATACTTACTATTAAACTTTTAAAAGTGGCTAACATCAACTAAACTCCAATCACGGTTGACGCAACCGCTCTCGAGTTTAGTAATCGCGTTAGCGAGAATCATGAAAAGTATGAACAGAATAGTTTTATTGTTCTTAATTTCGAATACGTTTTATTTTAAGGTACTTGGTTGTGAATGTTCTACTGAAACTTTAGAAAAAGAAATAAATGAAACCTCAGTAATCTTTATAGGAAAAGCTATAACAGTTTCAACGGAAGATGGATATGAAAACCGAACGACTTTTGAAGTATTAGAAACCTTAAAAGGGGAGTTTAAAAACGAGATGACAGTCGTCTCAGAATCTTACAGTAGTTCATGTGGTTATTCTTTTGATATTGATTCATTGTATATTGTTTTTGGAAGATTTAATAGTCTTGGGGAATACAAAATTAGAACTAACTTATGTACGAGAACTGGACATATATCAAGAAGTACCGATTTAATTCGAAAATTGAAAAAGCTTGGTAATGAAATTAATTCGATTAACTTAATTGATACTCATATACTGTATAATGAAATTTGGAAAGATGAAAAATTTATATGGACAGACGAATATAGTGAGCTCTTACTATCAAATTCAGAAGAGTTAGATCTAATTGAGTCTAGTCTTACATATTGTGAACCAGATTCGACATTTCTACAAAATAAAATTGATTCACTTAAGTGGATTAATCGGAAAAATAAAATAATAGTAGGCTTCGAAGTAAATCAATTTGGAGAAACATCTAACTTTTTTGTGTTTCCTAATAGGAATACAAATAAACACTGTCAAGAAATAGCAATTCAATTTGTGAAAACTTTAAAACCTTGGAAACCTGCAACAATAAAAGGTATAAAAGTTAGATCCAATGGCTATTATGAGGTTGACTTTTCAAAATGTAAATCTCGCTAACAAGGGGCATATTGCACAGGTCGGTTGCGACGCAACCTGCCTGCGACACCATGCCCGATACATTGGGCATCATCAAGTAAAAAAGTGAATTGGCTTAAAAGGAAAATAGAAAAACCACAATTTGACTTGGCTGAATATGGCAAGCTAAAGCTCGATAAGAATCGAAACGGATTTGAATGGTTTGGACGTGTCAATATGGCAATTTCAAAAGCCTCGATTGAATTAACTATTGAAGTGGAAAATCAAAATGATCCTTCTAATGAACAAATTGAGCTGATTCAAGACTTTGAAAAAAAATGGCAAACCACGAGTCACAAGTTGTTCGAACATATGGAAGAATGTTTTCGCGATTCGAAATGGGAGAAAGATAAAAATGAACTACAGAATATGTATTTCTTGTCAGCTATTGATTTAAAAAGAGATAACTCAGAATGGTGGATTGTAATGGAACCAGAATTTGATGTTACTTCTATTTTCAACTTCTTGCCAAGATTCACTTTGAAGAATGATGAAATAATTTGGAGTAATTTAAAATAGAAAACGATGCCCAATAATTAGGGCTTAGTTTGGTCTGAAAGACCTAAAATTAAGCCCTAGTTGAACAAAGGCGGTGGGTTACACATCCGATGTCTGTATGGAATTTAGGGTAGACTTTTCATTGATATGAAAGGTCTTTTTTATGATTTATTTTTCAACCATTCTTAAAACAGTCTTCTCCTGAGTATTTTTAAGCAAAGATTTTTACTCAAAATTACTTTATTTTAGAAAGTAATTTTGAGTGTAGAAACCTAAGCTTACTTTCATAAGCTAAAAATTGGAGAAAAATGGAGTTTATTTATTCTAGCTGCATTTAGATTTTTCTTTTTTGGAGGAGCTCTTTGTAAAGCAAAACGTGGCATAATCACCATACATCTTTCCTTACAGCAAGGGCAGACTTTTGGATCATACGAAGTTTTTCAGTTGAAATTTTATGGCTCCATCGTCTCTATCACTTAATTTAAAGACAGACCTCAAAGCATATATATAATGTATGGAGATGGTGTGAAAAGTGTTTTGTTTTTTTGATAAGTAGCAGTTAATCATTACTTTGGCCGTCGGAAAGTTCAAGTTGGATCTTTTTAAAATACAATGAAATACTAGCGATAGTATGGATGAATTTTTGAAAAGGATAAAAAGACTTTCCACTGGTGTCATGTTTTGATACACTTGATCAAATATGTTTTTAAACTTGGAACAACACGTTTCACTTTTTCGAATATTGTCTCTTTTTTTTCATCTTAGTAAACTATTAATTACAAAATCAATTAAGGTATAAAGGTAAGTTATTGTGGGCTTTAGCTAGCGAAGCTTTTGTTTAATATGCACTATTGAGGTATGGGAAGGATATTGCTAAACTAAAAATTCAGAATATATATCCTACTCTCACTACTTATCTTCAACTTTAAAGGCTCATTATCATCAAACATATTTTTTGAACTCACATTAATTTTTACAATAGACCAAGGATAATAATTCTCATTGTTTCGTATAGCAAGAACAACCAAATTAGCAACCCATCTTAAAAATAAACTCTCGGTGGTATTCTAAAATTTATCTGATATTAAAACAGATAAGATTTATACAGTGTGAGTAGTGTTTATAAATAAGAGAGAGAACACGTTTTTAAAAAGACAACAACAAATAATATAATCTAACAATGTCACTTAAAAGAGAACTGATTTATATTGACGGGAAAGATCAGACGGATAGAATTGAAAAATATTCAAATCAGGGTAATAAGTGTGTTATTGTCTTTAAAAACAGCGATAGGGAATTTCATTATGGAAAAAATAGAGCAAAGATAGTCAGGACATCTGTAAGTGAAGAAAAGGCATTTAACGTTTTCAATTACTTACATGAAATTGCTGATACAGTAGGACTTAAAACGGATGAAGGGAGCAATATACTTTCAAGAAGTTACAAAAGTATTTCTGTCATTCCCGAGTACTGCATTTTGTCAAGTTTGTTAAATGGTTCTTTACCATATAGTCTAAGTAAAAATAAAAACCCTATTCTATTTCCATTTGGTTTTAATATAAGTCAGCAAAAGGCAGTTAATACTGCATTTTCTAACAATTTAAGTATCATTGAAGGACCTCCTGGAACAGGCAAGACTCAAACGATTCTCAACATTATTGCTAATGCGGTTTTAAATGGACAAAGTGTTGCGGTTGTTTCAAGTAATAACTCAGCAACAAAAAATGTTTATGAAAAATTGGAGAAGAATGGTGTTGAATTTATAGCTGCACTTCTTGGTAATTCCCAAAACAAAAAGGAGTTTATTGCATCTCAAAAAGAAATAAATGAATTATCTCAGTTTAATTTAACTGACGTTCAAAAAGCTGAAATAAAAGAAAAATGTATAACGCTTGCCGATCAACTCACTGAAAACCTTAGCAAGAAAAACGAGTTAGCAACACTTAAGTTAGAATTAGAAAACACAAGGTTAGAGTATGAACACTTCAAAGAAGCTTACGAAGAGAATACAGAAAAGAATGTAGGCTTCAAGAAAAATATTACAGCAAATAAAATACTTGAGTTCTGGATTACCCTTAAAAGCCTTAGCGAAAAACGTAGAAAAATCAACTTCTTTAGAAGAATCATGTATTGGTTTAAATACGGTATTAAGGATAAGGCATTTTATATGAATTCATTTGATGAAATGATTCTTAGTTGCCAATCTATGTTTTATCCATTAAGAATACATGAAATTTCAGTTAGGATAAGTAGTCTAGAACAATCTCTGAAAGATTTTGCATTTGACCATAAAATGAAGGAGTACACTGATATGTCAATGCAACTATTCAAGGCAGAATTATGTAAAAGATACAATCACCAAAAAAGAGTTCCTTATACGATCTCAGAACTTCGTCAAAAATCAGGTGAATTTATCAAGGATTACCCTGTCATTATGAGTACAACCTATTCATTAAGACAGAGTTTATCAGATAATCTTTACTATGACTATGTAATTATAGATGAAGCTTCTCAAGTTGATCTGGCGACGGGAGCACTTGCTCTTTCTTGTGCAAAAAGAGCGGTCATTGTCGGTGATGTCAATCAGTTGCCCAATGTGGTGAATTCAGGTACGCAAATAAAAACAGATAGGATTTTTGATGCTTATAAACTGAAAGAACCTTATCGTTATTCGAATCATAGTTTGCTATCGTCTATTCTTGAATTACTTCCCACAGCACCCAAAACTCTATTAAAAGAACATTATCGTTGTAATCCGAAGATTATAGAGTTCTGTAACAAGAAATTTTATGATGATCAATTAATAGTTCATACAGAACATACCACTAATCGACAACCTCTTATTGTTTATAAAACAACACAAGGTAATCATGCTAGAGAACGTATGAATCAACGACAAATTGATATTATCAAACATGAAATTATCCCAAGTCAAAATCTTGAAAATGTAGACTTAGGTATTGTAACACCTTATCGTAATCAGACCTATGCTTTACAAAAAACATTTAAAGAAACGTCAATAAAAGCAGACACTGTAGATAAATTTCAAGGAAGAGAAAATGAGGTGATTATACTATCCACCGTTGATAATGAGATTTCTGATTTTACTGACAATCCTAATCGTTTAAATGTGGCCGTTTCAAGAGCAATAGATCAATTAATAGTAGTGGTTAGTGGAAATGAAATGGAAAAAGAAAATAACATCTCCGACCTGATCAAATATATTGAATACAACAACTTTTCTATTATTCAAAGTGAGTTAAATTCAATTTTCGATTTGCTATACCAAGGTTATGAGGATAAACGATCAAAGATTATTGAAAAATCTGGGAAGGTATCTGAGTTTGATAGTGAAAACTTAATGTATGGATTAATCAAACAAGTATTGGCAGAAGAGAAATTTTTGAAATATAATGTGCTTTTGCATTACCCAATCAGACAGCTAATTAGAGATTATTCCAAATTAGACGATCAAGAAATAAAGTATGTGTCGAATTCAATGACACATTTAGATTTTCTTATTTACAACAAACTTGGTAAAACACCTGTACTTGGAATAGAAGTTGATGGTTTTGAATTTCATAAGCAGGGAACAAGACAAGAGGAAAGGGATAGAATGAAAGATAGAATCTTAGAAAAATATAATTTCCCTATTCTACGTTTTGGTACAAATGAAAGTAAGGAGAAGGAGAAATTAATTAATAAGCTCAATGAACTTTAGGGTTTGAAACTACATACTTCTTCAAAAAAATATGGTATGAGTGAGTACTACGTCTTAATTCTTGTGCCAGTATGAGAAAATATGGAATTCCAAAATAAAACATAGCGTTATTGGAAAATTGGTACGTTGTTGCGTTTTAGCAAGCCCCCACAACAGATTGAAAAAAATAAAAAGGCTTGTTACTTTCCAGTTTGTGAAAATCCTTCCTAAATAATTTACTATTCACTTTGAAGAATCGCCTTGAGGTAGATAACTGAAGCTTGGTTATCTCAAATAACCAATCCTTAATACGCAAGTGTGAATCAATAGTAGCTTCCTATGAATATCAAACAAAGAAATCTATAGGTAAGCCATAAGATGGAAAACTTCACATACGGTTTGATGAAGGGGTTCTGATAGTTTTTCAAAATGATTACATTTATAATTATAAATTTGAGAGAGCTATCAGGCTCTACTCTACTTTACTATTATACCTCTACAATAATCAAATCAAAAATTTTTACCATATTGCTACTTTATCAATAGTATTTATATGGAACTACGTAATTCAGAAAATACATCACTTCTTTTAGATATTACAGATTTAATTGAATCGAGCAAAAGTCAATTGGTCAGTAATATAAATAGTTCATTGACAATATTATTTTGGCAAATAGGGAAAAAGATTCTCTTTGAAACATTAGAGAACAAAAGAGCTAAATATGGTAAGGAAACTATTTCTAAGCTTTCTACATCTTTGTGTTTAAAATTTGGTAAAAGCTACGAGGAGAAGAACTTAAGAAGAATGGTTCAATTTGCTGAAAAGTTTCCAGAATTAGAAAAAGTCGTTACACTGTCACGACATTTATCGTGGTCACACTTTTTAGTGTTAATTCCAATAAAAGAGAAGCAAGAAAGAGAATTCTACAGTAATCTTTCAATGAACAATAATTTGGGAGTAAGAGGTCTGAGAACTGAAATTTCACGTAAAACATTTGAGAGAACGGAGAATGCAAATTCACAAATTATTTCAAAGAATAAGCTTTCAAAGGGGATTTTTAAAGATCCATATTTATTGGAATTTCTAGATTTAAAGAAAGGTTTTTTAGAAAATGATTTAGAAGAAGCAATTCTTAAACAAATAGAAAACTTCATCTTAGAACTTGGTAATGGTTTTACGTTTGTTGAAAGACAAAAACGAATGATTATAGATGGTGATGATTATTATCTAGACTTATTGTTCTATCACAGAAAACTAAAAAGACTAGTAGCAATAGAATTAAAAATAGACAAATTCAAGGCTAAATATAAAGGTCAAATGGAGCTTTATCTAAAATGGTTAAATAGATATGAGAAACAAGAAGGAGAAAATGAACCAATTGGTCTAATATTATGTGCTGAAACAAGTAAAGAACAAATTGAACTTCTTGAAATGGATAGAGATGGAATTATGGTAGCGGAGTATTGGACTATTTTACCACCAAAAGAGCTTCTAGAAGCAAAATTACATGAAGCATTAATAGAAGCGAAAGAGATAATAGAAAGAAGAAAACTATTGTAAAAGTAAATAACATCAACTAAACTCCAATCACGGTTGACACAAAAGCTCACGAGTTTAGCCATCATATACAGCATTAGAAAGCAAATTACATTAAACAAAACATACCAACAAATGAAATATTTTTCTATTTCCATTCTTGTCATCTTTATTTGTTCATGCAAGAGTAAAGTAAATGAATCAAACACTACAGAAATAAAAGAAGTAGTAGTAATTGATAAAGCAAATGAGATTATTACCAACGGTACAGCAGTTAAAAGTACAAGCAATATTCCAGAGGAAAATAATATTGGAGAACCTGAGGGCGTGGTAAAAATTGATGAAACGAAACATAGTAATATCAAATTATTATCATATTCAGAGATTTCTAAACCAGATTCAGTTATAAAATCAAACTCGATTACATTTAATAAAAAATGTGCAATCAGTATCATTCCTTCTTCTAAGTGGATAAGTGCGGAACAAGAAAAAATGGGTGAGGATGGTTGGATGACAGTTGTGGAAGATAATTCTTATTACCTAGACCAAGGAAGGCAAGTGTTAATCAAAAATAATATTGAATTTATCAAAGGTGTATCTAGGGAGAAACGATATATGATGTTTATGGAAGAAGATTCTATTGTTTCTACTATAGATTTACATAAAATGGAAGATGCTTGGGGAATAATTCTTTTCAATGGACATGATACGCCTTATTTGTGGAGTGGTACAGAAATAGACGAGGATTTAAAATTTGTATACAATAAATAACGTCTGTACAACAATAGCTAACCTCATACATCGGGTGAGACACACGCTGGTTGTAGTTTAGCGTTTACGTTGCCAACAATTGACATAAAAATTTAATAATGAAAGTAATTGATTATTTATATAAAGTGATTAAGTCAGAAATTGAATTTATTCCTTTCTCTGAACCCCAAAAAAATGATAATAAGGTTTATCCAAATGAAATTATGGATATTATAAAAAAATATGGAAATAATTTTATGCTTAATGGTCAAGAAATTGACATAGACCTAGGATACAATGATTTTGGTGGGTTAATTAACAGAGGAATTGAAATTTCAAATGATGGAGCAGGTAATTCTTGGGTCATTGAAGTTAGTCCAAATCAAGAATGTAAAGCTGTATATTTCTGTTGCCATGACCCAGCCATATTATTAAAACAATCAAATTCATTGATTGAATTTTTTCAACAAATTATAGAAGATGAACTTTTTCTAATTGAAGAAGAATTAGTGATACCCATAAAGGAAATAGACACTAACTTATTAAATGAGTTTTCTTTAGATGATAAAAGTAAATTAAAAGAAAAAGTATTAGTGGACCTTTCTTCAAATATGAAGGTAGGACAGGGTTTTGATTGGGATAAATTTGGACCAAGAACAACTATAATAAAACACAAAAGCAAAGAGATGTGGTTACTATTAAAATAAAACTGTAGGCAATAATTAAGGCTTAGTGAGGCCTGAAAGACCAAAAATTAAGCCCTTAGTTGAACAAAATCGGTGGGTTACACATTGAAATCTGTATGAAACTTAGAATAGACTTTTCAATGGCATGGAGGGTCTTTTTTGTGGCTTATTTTTTAATTATTCTCAAAATTTCCCTCTCCTGAGTATTTTAAGATAAAGAATTACACTAAAAAGCACTTGAATTTGAGTGTATTAGGTGTATTTATTCAGGCTTGTTTTCATAAGCAAAAATGTAGAAAGATGGAGTTAATTTATTCTGCCTGCATTTAGATTTCCCTTTTTTGGAGGAGCTCTTTGTGATGCAAAACGTGGCATGATCACCATACTTCTTTACTTAAGGCAAGGACACACTTTTGGATCATACCCAAGTTTTTCACTTGAAATTTTATGGCTCCATCGTCTCTATCACTTAATCTAAAGACAGACCTCAAAGTATATACATAATGTTTGAAGATGGTGTAACATGTATTTAATTTTCTTTGAGAAGAAGCAGATAATCATTAATTTAAAAGATGGAAAGTTCAAGTAGGATCTATTTAAAATACAATGAAATACTAACGATAGTATCGATGAATTTTTGAAAAGGATTAAAAGACTTTCCACTGGTGTTATGTTTAGATACACTTGATAAAACATGTTTTTTAAAAATGGAATAACACGTTACACTTTTTCGACTATTGTCTCTTTTTTTTTCATCTTAGTAAACTATTAATTACAAAATCAATTAAGATATAAAGGTAAGAGTTTGTGGGTGTTAGCTATCGAAGCTTTTGTTCAACAAAGGCAATGTAGAAGTTGTATAAGTTTAATGTAGACTCTTTATTAATGATTATAATTAAATCATTAGACCTTATTTAATGATATGAAAAAGCTAATTGAAATAAACCCAATAGAGGATCGACAAGAATTATTGGATTTGAGAAGAAGTGAAAAACTTGGATGCAGTATATCTGTTAATTATATCTACTTTCTAACTGAAGAATTTATCACTTACCCAAGTGGTCAAAGTGCCATCCTATATATTGGTGAAGCTATGAGAAAGTCTGAAAACACTGGGGTTAGGTTTGTTCAGCATATTACTCCTAAAAAAGAAACAGGATCGGACTCTGGTAATAATTTGATACTTTCTCATTTCTTTCATAATAATTGGAAAATTGGATTGGTTGTTTTTGAATCCAATCAAAGCCGTAAGTTAATTGAGCGAGAAATGATATATTGGCATATACAACAATTTGGTGCACCTCCTATAGCACAAGGAAAAATACCTCTTGATAAAAAAGGCAAGAATAGAAATAAGGATATTTTTGAATATTTAGAATCTAATAAGCAATCTGTAGCTAAAAATGGGGATTTTCTACGGAACATTAATAATAGGGTATAATACTATGTATGTTCTATCCCTCCCTCTACTCAGAGCATACATCTAGCATTAAAAGTAAACAGTTGAAAAAGAAGTTTAAAATTAAGAGATGGACCCCAGGAAGTGTTTATGCCATTCCTTTGTCCAATGGACAGTTTGGTCTCATCCAGACAGTTGATCTAATGATGAAGAATGTTGTGTACATTGTGGTATTCGAAATTCTACTAGATGAACCCCCTAAAAAGTTAATTGATTTAAGAAAAGTCCCTATAATCTCTTTGTATGCAACATTAAGGTCTCACTTAAATAATGGAAGTTTGGCTTTCATTGATGTCTATGATATTGTAACATCGAAAAGAGCATTCCCAAATGAAAAGTTTGCAGAAAAAGGGTATATAGGTGCTAAGTTTTCTGACATAGGATTGATTGCAAAGTTCATTGAGGCCTTTCATGGGGTAATTCCATGGAATGCAATGTATGAAGAGGATTATTGGACTAAATATTTAAATGCAGGAATTAAGAATCCTAAGAATGCATGGGTTTTGACACCTCAAGAACGGGAGAAATATAGAGCTCGATTATAAGGGGAGATACTTCATAGTAATCCTCTTGTTGTACTTAACTTGAGTAGTTGGAAATCATGTACATCTACCAACTACTTCCAATTGAAGCAAATTATTAAAATATGAAAAATCTCATCATCACATTTATCTCAAGTTTAGCACTGACCTCTTTTTGTTTTAGTCAGAGTATTGATTCAAAAATGAAAGAGATTCGGTCTAAGTATAATGAAGTAAATGAGTATACTGATTATGAAATAATAACTCTGAATAATGAAGAGTTTATGGATCAAATGACAGATGGAGGAGGTGAGTTAACTATGTATTTTAGAGATAATTTGATTTCTAAAATATACGAGAAGATCTATTTATCTTATGGGGTTAGAGAAACTGAATATTATTATTGGAATGAAAAACTCTTTTTTATTTATCAAGTAGAAAAAATATTCAATCATATAAAGCATTTATCAGATACTGTAGAAATAACAAAAGATGAAGCATTTGAGCTAGTAAGTAATGCCGAGAATAGATATTATTTCCATGCAGATACATTGATCCATCTTATAAAGAAAAAGAATAATTTATTAGGTTTTGATTCATCGGAAGAGGAAGTTGAAATGCTTGTCAATTGCTCTAAAGATTATTTGGCTAATTTTATAAAGCAAGAATAACTAAGAACAATCATAACGAAGTGCTATTTGAAACCTAAACAACATTTCAAATGTCATGGACCTCAACTTTTACTCTATTATTCTTTAAAAAACATTTAACCAAAAACTAAATATGGGATTAGACTCTATAGAATTATTGTTTTTTGTTGAGGATACATTTAGTATTCGATTTAATGCTTCAGAAGCAGAGCAGATTAATACTGTACAAGACTTTTCAAACTCTGTTTATGATAAAATTGTCACTAAACCAAATAAGGAATGTGTATCTCATAAAATATTTAAGAGGTTTAAAGAATCTATTCAAAGATTGAAACTTAGTGATATTGTTGTTATGCCTGAGACAAAGTTATCGGAGTTGTTTCCTAATGAAAATTTACACAGAAATTGGAAATTGTTAGAGACCGATATCGGGCTTCAATTACCCGAATTATCTTCTCTTGACTTTAGTCCAAAATTAAGCTCTCATGTAAGTGTTTTAGGTGTTAAGATCAAAAAACGTTCAAAACCAGTATTAAATGGGAACGTGCAACAATTAATTGATTGGGTAATTTCTTTAAATTATAATAAGCTTATAAACATTAAAGAAATAACGAGTAAATATGAAGTAGAAAGAATAATCTGTGGAATTATTTATGATAGAATGGGTGTTCGAATAAATGAAATAGAACTGGAACATTCTATAACTTATGATTTAGGAATAGATTAAAAGCATACAGTAAATTTAAATAAAAGAATCTCAGAGTTATTATGAACAAGAGCGTATTTAATTTTTTAATTGGCTTTTTATCAATTAGTATTTTGATCGAAATATTTGGATTAGTAAATACAATGGTAAGTTTAAAATACGAAACAGAAAATCTGAACGATTGTGTTTCTATAATAAGTGGTATAAACTTATGTTCATCAGTTAAAATGTTTGAGATAATTATAGTTATTAATATTATTCTGATAATAGGTATGATATTCTTTAAAAAGACTTTGATCAAAATATATAATACGTAATTAATTTTCAATCCATCATAATAAAAAAGATCTATTGAGTTTGTACCTATAGATATTGAATATTACTAAAATAGCCTTGTATTACTTCTTTAATGCATGGCTATTTCTGTTTTTATAAATTCAATCAATTAATTGATAATGTGGGTGATATATTCAATCTATGAATGCTAAATGTCATTAATCAACTTTGAAAGTTAAAAGTAGATGGGTAAATTATGGTTGTATAACTATAAAAACAGTACTCAAATGAACAAGGTTGAAAATAACGAGGAAATTGCAAAAAGATATTATCAAGCATTATATGCATTAGATTTCAAAACAGTTAGAGAAATTGCATCGCCCGATATACTATTTGAAGACCCTACAGCACCACCTGAATACGATGTTGCTAGAAAAAATGGTATTGATGCTACCTTAGATGTTTATCAAAGCAGTGCAGCCCTCAATGCAAAATTGAAAATTACAGATAGCTTTGTTTCAAACGGACAAGTTGTACTATATGTAGAAATAAGCGGGACAACTGCTGCCGAAAACCTTGGACTTGAAGGTGGGAAAATATCCTATAATTTTAAAGGATTTTCTGTAATACAAGTTGTCGATGGATCAGTTATTCATCATACTGACTATTTGGATTATTCAGGTATGGTAGATAGTTTCAAGTCAATTATATAAGCAGAATTAAAGCAAAATGTTGAAATGAAACTAGTAGAAATAATAGTTGCAGCCATAGGTGAGTTCATTGCCTATATATTATTCCTCTTATTTAGCGAAGGAATTGGAAAATTGATTAGATCAATTTATTACGGGGTTCGAAAATTGATTACAGGAAAGGAAAGAGAAATATCAGAATTAGAAAGAATTGAAAAACGTTACCTCTACAAAAAGTTCAAACTGAGATCGGATTTTAACGAACAAATACCAAAAGGAATGAGAGGAACAGTATTGGAAATAATTGACGAACAAAATATGTACGTTGAGTTTGAAAACACAAAAGGATTACCCTTTATTGATGTGGATGAACAAGTCTTCAAAATTGAAAGAAAAAGAATTATACTTGAAAATGTTAAACTAAAACATTAGACGTTAGTATTATAAAAATGGATTTAACAGGTGATTTTTTCTTACTATTTATATCGGAAGTGAATTAATTGATTTATCATTAAACTGGAATTAGGTGTTATTCATTTTAACTTTAGCTATGTATATTTAATCCATAGCATTAATTTACTAACAACTAATATGATAAAGACTCTTTAAGATGAAACTAATTGCCTTACTATTATTCATAATTCCCTCTTTGGTTTTTTCACAGGATAAGAATTCAGCTTGTGAAACTAAAGTGGATACGCTCACTAATACTTTATATTATTCAAATGTAGATGTATCTGCTAGACATATAGATAATAGAAATTCATTATTTAAAGAAATCTCTCAAAAAGTAAGAGTTTCTCAAGAGGCTAAAAGAATGGGACTTGATGGAGTAAAACTCTTAGCTTTTTATTTAATTACTGAAGATGGAGATGTAACAGGTGTAAGATTTATAAGAGGAGAGGATCAATTAGCAAACAAAGAGGAGATAAAATCTATAATAGAAAGTAAGAAATGGAAACCAGCTATTTGTAATAATGAAAAAGTGACATCAACTATGATGTTTACAATGCAATTGTGTTATAAATAGTTGAATGAAAAATTGTAAAACAAAAATAGATTTAATTTTATATTGTAACATGAGAAACATTTAACTATGATAATAAGAACACTATTACTCTTGTTTTTCTTTTATTTTTCATATAGTCTTAAAGGTCAAGTTTCTAGTTGTATATCAAAGTTGGACTCTTTAACCGGTTTAACTATTTATGAGAATTGTGAAGTAGGTGCAACACCTAAGTTAGGTTTCAATAATTTTTATAAATCAATTGGTAAGACAATTAACTTTTCAAGTGACATTAAGAAAATAACACTTGATCCAAAAATCTTTATTGGTTTAATAATTAATGAAAATTCGGAGGTATCAGATATAAGGGTTTTATATGGAAGTATGAGTATGATATCTAATAAAGAAATGGTGCTAGATTTATTAAAAAATACAGAATGGAGTCCTGCAGTTTGCTCTGGTAAAATGGTAAATAGTCTTGTGATAATTCCGATTACTATTTGCTTAAAATAAACATAAAGTGTGGATGATTAAATTTACTAATCAACAACAGAATTAAATCAATTCAAGTAAAGTATTCTCGAAAAACAGGGATTTAGAATGTAGAAAATCTTTTATTATGTTTATTCATTAAAGAGAAAAGAAAAATATTATGTATACCAAAAAATATGTGTATATTTTAAAACTAACTTTCATCTATTGATTACCTTTATCTTTTATATATTTATTTAAATTTTTTAATCTATTGGCAAACTGTAAAACAATGAAAAAGCTATCAAATGGTAGGTTATGCTTCTAATATTATCCAACCTCTTCCGAAAAAAGGAAGTACTTTATCTATGATCCATGCTTAGAAATATATTCAACATCCTATTTGTCATATTATTTGTATCATGTCAATCTCATTCCGTCGATACAGGAATTGAAATCTATCAAGTGAAAAAACCGCTACCGGACTTTACAAAGGATGAACATCCAGATTGTCGTTTCTGTTTAGATCTAGAAGTAACAGATTTATTTGATAAACCACTTCTAACGGAAAAAGATATCATAGAATTTAATTATAACAATCAGCAAATTATTCTGACTGAAAAGGCAAAACAAAAATTAGAAGAAATGGAAATTTCACTTGTCGGTCTTCCTATGGCAATGGTACTGGATGGTGAAATAATCTATGGATTCTGGTTTTGGAATAAATATTCTTCTTTTGGTTGCGATAGAGTGTACACTTATCCAAATATTAATTTTAAAATTAAATTTGGTTTACCTCCAACAAATGCTTTTGGGGAAGACCCAAGATTTGATGAACGATTGGAGGATTACTTAGAAAACTAGATCTAAAAGCAAACTAAAACATAATAACTAAAATTACATGAACGAATTTAAGGAACGCTATAAATCTTTTTCAAACATAGATTTATTAAGAATAATCGAGAACAAATCAGAATATCAGCCTATTGCTATTGAAGCTGCAGAAACTGAAATTGATGAAAGAAATATTTCAGTCCAAGAACAACAAGAAGCAAAATTAATTTTTGATAAAGAGAAAGAAGAGAAAAAATTAAAATTCGAAAAGAAAGCTGCTATTGGAAGAAATGTGAAAGAAGTTTTTATGGGTGTATTTGAAACAATCCATCCAATTCAAGAATCATCTCCTTCTACTGAAAAATTGATACGTTTGACAACAATAGTTTTTGGAGTCATTACTATTGCAAAACTATTTAAGGAAATGGGGTTTGTGCTGTATTTGTTATCAGGAGACTTCGGTAGTTGGGATCTAAGTGTACTCGAGGTTTTACTACCTTTTATATTATTTCCTTCTGCAACATTATTATTTGGCTTAAGAAAAAAGATAGGATGGATTTTGTTGACTTCTTATCTAACTTATTCTGCCGTAAGCACTTTAGGACTCCTCTTTTTGAATTGGAACTCCGAACCAAGCGGAATTCCAGCCTTGGAAAGTTTATTTCCTCAAACATCGCTCATTACATACATCGTTATGTTATTATTTTATGGTGGATTTATTTCGATTCTAATTAAAGCGGAAGTAAAAAATAGTTATAACATTGAGAGTAAGACAAGCTTGAAAACAATTGGGTTTTCTGTGGTGGCGACTTTGTTTTTGATTGGGTCTTACTTTTTTACGTGATCAGAGAAAATGAATTTTTTAAAGATATCAACGCAAGCCCGAGGGGTTGAAACCCCTCGTTAAGTAAACTAGTCAACCTTACTATTGATATCTATCTAAACATCACAAAATAAAAAGACTCGCGTAATAAATTCCCAAATGGGTTTAAACCCATTTGGGAGATTCTAATAAATACTTTTATCGATTATGATTTAGAATTTTTGATATTTCTTGGAGGTATAATATCCTTAACGAGGGGATTCATCCCCTTGATTACGTCAAATTTTAATTACTATTATGAATAAACTTCTTTTTCTATTTTTAATCTTTTTTTCTTCAATAAATTCTTTTGGACAATCTTTAAGTTATGAAGAAGTTGCTTTAAAATTTTATGCTGAAAATATACTATCAAAAAATGGCGATGATAATATATTTTATGACGGGAAAATAATACCAATTGATTCTAATTATCAACAAATGGCAGAAGAATTAATAAATTATTTTTATGGTTGTAAATATGATCCTAGGGGCGAGAATAATGAATCAATTTCTTTAAATAAAGAAGAATTTGAGGACGCTCTTAATATGGTAAAAAATTATAACTTTAAACCTTTTACTACTAATAATGAAGTGAAAGTTCCTGAACCAATTATAATGAAAAAAAAATTAAAGTGGAAAAAGTATATTGGAGGTATTAGAATTTATAGGTTGTGGAGATCTGAAAGACCAATTAAGTTTAATTTAAGTATTCAGCCAGTGGTACATTTTAAAAATTATTATTTCGTTTGTATCCTGATTGATAAAAACGATTTTGAATATGGAAATTGGTTTTTTATAAAATTGACAAAGGAACAAAATGTTGTTGATTGGTGTAGTGTTAGTTGGATACAGTAAAAGTAATATGAATAAGGTAAAATCTAAACATTCAAATCTATGAACACACACCACCGCCCCCTAAGACTAGCATCAATTCTATCCCTCACATGTTCCTTATTAATGACCATCTATTACATGGGACTAAGTGGAGGTGAAGGAGGAGGTATGTTTATTCTAACTATCGCAACATCTATTTTTTCTCTATTCATTTTAGGAATTGAATCCTTGTTGTACAACAACTCAAATGCATCTACAAAAACAACATTCATTACGGAGCTCATTTTTTTAATCTTGATCTTAGCATTATCAATAACTTTTCTTAAGTTTCGGATCATTTAATACAATCTTGTTAAACTTTCATCTACATGCACTCCATAAAAGAAACCTTCACTAGTCGCTATGCTCTTTCAGAAGAGAATTTCGAAATTCTTCGATCTCACATGTCACTTATTGAGAAACAAAAAGGCGAATTGATTTTGAAAGAAGGACAGGTGGATCATAGTGTATATTTTATTGAAAAAGGGGCCGTAAGGAGTTATTATTTCAATAAAGAAGGGAAGGATGTTTCTGTATGGTTTGGATTTGAAGGGGATATTGCGGTTTCATTAGGGAACTTTATTCATGCACATCCCTCATTGGAAAATATTGAGTTGCTAGAAAATACCACACTTTTAAAAATCAGTAATTCGACATTGCTAGAATTGTATACTACCCATATCGATTTAGCCAATTTCGGAAGAAGACTTGCTGAACAAGCACTTTTGGAAATGGAACAACAAATATTCTTAACGCAAACTTCTGATGCCAAAACGAGGTATCATTCTCTTATCGATAAGTTTCCTGGGATTCTTCAGAGAGTCAAACTAGGACACATTGCTTCGTATTTAGGGATTACACAAGTCACCCTAAGTAGAATTCGAGCAGAAAAATAACTTTTTAACATATGTAAAAAGAAATCACCTTTTCCAACTCTAGTTTTGTGTCATAACCTTTAAAAAAAGAATATGAGTTGGATTTACTTAATACTTTCAGGACTATTCGAAGTGGGATTTACTACTTCCATGAAGCTTTCGGATGGCTTTACCAATTGGAAAGGAGTGGTGGGCTTTTTAGTATTTGGAGCTTTAAGTTTTGGATTGCTTCTCAAATCTATGCAAACTATAGAAACGGGAACAGCCTATGCCGTTTGGGCTGGGATTGGTGCAAGTGGAACCATCTTAATGGGGTTATTCTATTTCAATGATGCTTTTAATGCTTACAAACTTATGTTTTTGTCATTCATCATCATCGGAATTATTGGAATCAAATTAAGTTCTTAACACAAAAAACACTATGAAAAACATCACAATTATTGGCGCTACGGGTACACTTGGTTTACCGATTACAAAGAAATTAAACAGTTTAGGCGTTCAAGTCAAAGCAGTAGTTAGAGATATTCAAAAAGCAAAAGAAATTCTTCCAGACAGTGTCGAAGTGGTTTATGGAGATGTAGCCAATAAAGAGAGTTTAAAAGTAGCTTTAATTGGATCAAAAACCGTTTATCTCAATTTAAATACCACCACTTGGAATGTCGATGCTCCTTTTCATGTAGAGCGAGAGGGTATTATCAATGTGATAGATGTGAGCAAAGAGTTAGGCATTCAGCATATTATGCAAATAGTGGGCATCGATTCTTCTCACCCAGAATTTGCAACTACGGGAATGGAATACAAAACCAATCTCATCAGAAAACCGGCAATGGAATACCTTAAAAATTCAGGCATAAACTATACTTTTTTCCATTGCTCTGTTTTCCTAGATTCCTTCCCGAGCTTTATTCAGGAACAAGAGTTCGCGATCATCGGTAACCATTCTTACCCAGTATATTTTACCAATACCACTCAATTGGCAGGGAATATTTTTAATGCCATTGATAATGAGGAAGCTCACAATAAAGCATTTACCATTCAAGGCAAAGAAGGGGTAAGTTTCCCTGAAGCAGCCAAAAAGTTTGTTGGTATCTATAATTCAGACATCAAAGTGATGGAGTACCCATTGGATATCATTCCACACTTGGGTTTGCCTACAAAAGAAGATGAACAATTTATGGAACATATGCTTACTTATGTTGAGCAGTTGAAAGAGGAACAAGTTTCCCAAAAGACATGGGAAATATTAGGTGAGCCAGAATTATCTATTGATGATTTTGCTAAGACAATCGTTGGTCGATAAAATCCCAAACCTTTTAGGATTTGCATTAATGAAAGTTAGAGACAGATTAATTAATGAATAAGTGATATGTTTTATCCATTGCGGATAAAACATATCACTTTACTTATTTAAGTTTCAGAAAAAGTAGGGAATCAATTATTTTAATAGAATAGTTCACCTAATTATTTGATAATAACCCACACTATGAAACTTAAGCATCTATTATTTTTTGGTTTATCCTTTTTTGTATTCATCTCCTGTGATGACAACGAAACCAATGATCCTGATCCAGTAGTAGAAAGTACCTTTGGCATTCGTCACGATAAAGAATTATCCGAATACGAAAGTATTGCCGCTACTGTTAGTCCCGAAAATCCTGACTTCAGAACCGTAGTTCAATTTAAATATAGTTTAGATGGGACGGATGAATACGATTACACCGCATCCGGAGTGGTGATTGACGAGGAATGGATTCTCACCGCAGGTCATAACTTTTATGATAAGTCAGAACAAAGTAATCCGGCACCTGTATCGGGCATTACAATTCGCGTAGGGAACGATCCCAATAATCCGGATACAACGTATACCGTAGAATCGATTTACATTCATCCTACATGGTTAAATGGGGATCAAAATTATAGCGATGCCAACGACCTGTGTTTAGTAAAAGTTTCGAGTGCAATTGCTGATATCACTCCAGCACAATTATTTACAGACAAAACCGAAACATTAGGAAATAAAGTATGGATTTGCGGTTTTGGAGATTACTCAAAATTAGAGGGTCAAGATAAAACCATGGATTCAAAAAAACACGCTATGGAAAATGTTTTGGATAGGCTTCAGGAAGGTTTGGAGACTTCTGTGAATGGCGTAACTTATTCTGGTGGATTAGTGGCTTTTGATTTTGATAATCCAGGGAAGACTATCAATTCGCTTGGTGATGATATTGTGAATGCTGACGAAAAAATTCTAGGTGAAGGCACTTCAGATCCTGAACCAATGGAGTACGAAGCAACAACAGTATCAGGCGATAGTGGAGGTCCCTTATTCCTTAAGGATACTGATGGTGCTTGGAAAGTATCTGGTATATTAGGTGGAGGGGCAAGTAACGTCTTCGAAGGTCATGTAGATGGTAGTTATGGAGACATTAGTATCTACACAAGAGTATCCACCTCTTACGATTGGATATCTTCAGTGATGAATGATGAAGAATAAAGATGAATTACAATTGTAGAGATGTTTTAATATCTTCTCTATTGATAAAAGGTTTAGAAATAGGTTGTTTCATTTAAGTATGGGATAACCTATTTCATTTTCATCATATCACTTTTTTTCTTAGTTTCATATCAACTAAACTAGCTCTTGATATGAAATACTTATTTTCCATTCTTACGGTATTCCTCTTTTCTTGTGATTATAATGATATTTCAGAAGAAAATGCGACTCATGTAAAGCGAATAGCCTCTTTACAAGATTCTCTTATTAAGCTAAATAGAGAATTGATTCTACTGAAATTAGAGCATGATACACTAAAATCAGAAGTAAGTGCATTTGAAAAAAAGAATAGCTATTATAACGAAGACTTTTTGATGTTCATCTCAAAATTTGCAGAAGATAAAGAGTTTCAAAAATCGCGTATTCTATATCCTATTCCAATTCATGAGGAATACGGAGTAGAGGCAAGCGATTATGAATTGACAAAAGAAACGTGGGATACTAATCAGTTTAAATTTTACCCTCCAGGGTATCACCTTTTTCAAAATGAAGAAATGGAATATCTACCCACTAATTATAGAATAATGAATTGGTATGGAATAGAATCTTGTGGAGATTTAAAATTCTATTTCAAGGGAGTGGAAGGAAAATGGTTTTTGTATAAAGTATTTCATCAAGGGTAATTCTTTGATGTTTAATATAAAAATAAATGAACTTAGAAATAACCACTCAACCAAACTAGCAAGATGCTAAAACAATAAGCCAAGGGATCATCAACTTTAATAACGACAAAGTACCTGATCTGGAACCTATCGAAAAAGAGGTTAAGTTTTTTGTGTTTGTTAGAAATGATGACCAAGAAGTGATCGGAGGAATTCGAGCGATTTGTTTTTGGAATACTTTACATATTGAATTATTGTGGCTTTCAGAAGAATGTAGAGGTAAAGGAGTGGGCAAAGAACTAATTGATTCTGCCGAAAAATTTGCTGTCGAACATGGATGCGAAAAAGCATTTGTTGAAACTACAAGTTGGCAAGCAAAGCCTTTTTATGAAAAAATGGGCTATCATCATATAGCCACAATTAATGACCGACCGAAAGGTCATGCTTCTCACTATTTAACTAAAGACTTAAAATGAGTAAAGGAAACTATCTATCAGAAAAATTAAAAGAGATACTTACAGAAGGAAAATGGGTAACAGGAACCAACGTTAAATCTCAGATACTTGATCTAACTTTGGAGCAAGCTTCTCGAAAAGTGAACGGATTAAATAGTATCTGCGACTTGGTGTATCATTTAAACTATTATAATGCTGGAATTATGGAAGCATTCAAAACCAATCAGTTAAACATTAAGGATAAATATAGTTTTGATGCACCCCAAATCATCAACGAAGAAACTTGGAAGGAAAGAATAGCTACATTTTGTGAAAACGCAGAAGCACTTATCTCTTTGGTTTCCTCATTATCCGATGACGAAATTCATGGGCCTTTCGTTGATCCAAAATACGGTACTTTAGAAAGAAATATCGATGTGCTAATAGAGCACAACTATTATCATTTGGGACAAATAGTGTTGATAAAGAAATTGATTACAGCTTAATTGGAGAAATGAAGATCAAGTTTTTATCAAAAAAATGAGGTGATTATCCATTGATATTGAGATAATATACTAAATTTATTCCACCATATTATTTACACTTTTTAGACTACTTCAACATGAAATTTTTTAAGAGAGACTGGGTGATCGACAAACTTTCTGATGTTATCATAGTGATATTTAGTATCACGATTGCTTTTCAATTAAACTCTTGGAAAGAAAGGTCACAGCAGAACAAAAAAACAGAGAATATACTTTCTCAATTAAAATCGGATATTCAATCGGATGGTGATCGAATTCAGCAACTCATTAAAGGACATGAGAAGAAAGTAAAAGTGATGGAAAACTATCTCCAATTACTGAATGATAAAAAGATGACTGGACAACAGTTTTTCGAGATGCATCAAGTAATGAATTCAACTTCCTCATTGACCCTGAAAAAGACCAACTACAATGTCGTTTTAAGCACAGGAGATCTTTATTTAATTCATGATAAAGATTTAATGAAGGACATCATAGAGTATTATAACTCAGAAAAGGAAAGTGAATTTTATGAGAAAAATGAAATAGAGAGGCTAAACGAATTCAATACTATGCTATTTGATGAATATCTTTTAGGCTCAAATGAATTACCTCAGAAAGTGATAAAGACCATTGGCTTTAAGAATGTTATGTTGGTGTTTAATTATAATCTTCAGTTAAAAATTGGAGAGTACAAGCAGCTTTTAAATCGGAATAAAAAACTATTAGAGAAGATGTAATTCTTAGATTTTTACTTTAAATAAAATAGTAAGAAATTCATAATACATTAATACAAAACAATTGCTATAACTTTCTCAATTGGTTATTTTTAGTAGACAAACAAATCTGACCTAAAACCTAATAAAATGAGAAAGATCAAAGCAGTAATTTTTGATTTAGACGGAACTATCGGAGATACAGTTCCTTTATGTATCCAAGCTTTCAGACAATCCATCGAACCACTTATTGACCAACAAGTTTCTGATGCCGAAATTATGGCTACTTTTGGCCCTTCAGAAGAAGGAACTATCATGGCCTTAGCCCCAAATCACTACGACAAAGGGGTGGCAGATTATCTAGCCTACTATGAAGAGCATCATGATATTTGTCCATCCCCTTTCGATGGGATGCTAGAAGTACTCAACTTGCTTCAAGAGAAACAGATCCGAATTGCCATGGTCACAGGGAAAGGGAAATACAGTACAGAGATTTCCTTAGATAAATTTGGATTGACTGACTATTTTGAAATCATAGAAACGGGTATTCCTACTGGCCCGAGCAAGCCAGAAGGTATGGAAAAAGTAGTCGACTATTTTAAAGAAATTCCAAAAGAAGAGATGATCTATGTTGGTGATGCCCCAAGTGATATTACTGCAAGCCGACAAGTTGGAATTGCAGTCGTTGGAGCCGGATGGGCAGAAGCTACTGAAGTTGGAAAATTGGAAGCTCTAAGAGCCGATAAAGTCTTTAAAACCATTGAGGAATTTAAAACTTGGTTGGTTACTAAAATTTAAAATCTTGATGTACCTTGTGGGGAAGTGATATAAAAACTTCCTTTACAAGGTTAGATTGGAATCGATTTTATAAAATTGAGATATCCATTTTTTTGTCTAGGCCTTGTTCAATAATTTTTTGAAGAGTAGAAATCTGAATATCACTTTTTCCTCTCTCAATTCTTGAAATGTAGCTTTTTTTGGTACCTGATTTAATAGCTAGATCTTCTTGAGTAAGCTTAGCTTTTAAACGTTCTTCCTTTAGCATAACACCAATACGAAAGGAAAGGGATTCTTCTTCATATTGATCTCTTACTTTCTCTCCTTTTTTTCCATATTTATTTTCAAGAAGTTCTTCAAATGATGTGATTTCTTTCATATTTTTTCTGAACTGAATCGTTTTGTTTACTATAAAAATTGATAAAATAATCTTTATAGAATTTTATTTCTCTGTACATGTAAAGTTAACTAATTAGTTTACTTATTTCAAATCGTTAGCAATGATGAATTAAATTAATCGATTGGTTATTAAAATCATAAATATTGTATAAGTATTGTGGTAAAATAAAAACTATTCATATTTATTACTTTTGCTTTTTGAAATACCAATTGATATTTTCTTCTTTACTTCCATGCAAAACCAAACCTTTAAAAACGGACAAAAAAAAGCATTAATCCGATTGGCGTTAATTACCTCTCCAATTATTGGTGTTTACACTATAACACCAATGATTCTTTTTGTCACCTCGGTAAAAGATGTTCAATTGGAGAATTTCTATATCAACGAATTCAATGTTATAAAGGCATTAGTGGGTATTTCATTCTTTGTATTTATAGAATGGATGCTCAATATTTGGTTATTTAGCTATGCAGATAATCAATTGGGGAGGGAAATAAACAAGAAGTATAAATACATTTTTTCTTATGCATTTATGTTTGTGGCGGTGTTATTCTCACAAATAAGACGGATGGAAATGAACCCCATCGATTTTAAAATGTTCAGTTATTATCCTTTTGTAGCTGCAACTGCTAACAATACATTTATCCTCATTTTATATCGCTTAATTACGGGTCGACACGAAAAAGCACAGTTGGAACTCGATAAAACCAAACTGGAATTAGCACAGTATGTAACTCAGCAGGAACAACTAAAGAACAAAATTCATCCTCATTTTATATTCAATGCCCTCAATACCCTAAAACTTTTAATAAAAAGAGAACAAGGCGCCGCCGAGGATTACTTGGTTCGACTTTCTTCTTATCTACGCTTTTCCATTACGGAAACAGCCAAAGACATATCGCTGATTAAAGATGAATTGGAATTTTGTCAGAATTACATAGAATTGCAGAAAGTGAGGTTTGCGAATTCCATCACCTTTCACAACCTTTTGCCTCAAGAGGTAATCAATAATGAGTACTTACCTGTGGTTACACTTCAGTCATTGGCCGAAAATGCGATCAAGCATAACGCATTTACAAAGCGAAATCCATTGGTTTTAGAATTAAGATTAAAAGAAGATGGCAACATTGCTTTTAGTAATAATGTGATACCAAAACGGACCAACGAAGAAACTACAGGAACTGGTTTAGATAATTTGAGAAGACGTTTTGAACTCTTGGGGAACGACTCATTAAGCATCGTTCATCATCAAGAAGACAAACAATTTGAAGTGACTTTTAACACAATCAAAAAATGAAAATTGTAATTATTGAAGACGAATATTTGATGGCAGAAGAATTGGAGTCTTTAATCATCAATTATAATACAGATAACGAGGTGGTGGCGAAGCTGACTACGGTGGAAGAATCCATCAGCTATTTAAATGAACACCCAATGCCCGATCTGTTCTTTTCGGATATTCAACTGCCCGACGGTTTAAGTTTTGAAATCTTTGATGAGATCAATTGCAAAGTGCCCGTCGTTTTTTGTACCGCTTACGATGAATATGCTTTGGAAGCCTTTAAGGTGAATGGCATTGATTACATTTTAAAGCCATTTGATAATAATACGATAGGGAATACCTTAGAAAAGGTCAACCGAATGATGTCTCAAAAGCAACCTATAAGAGAAGACTTTTCGAGTATAATAGCAGAATTAAGAGGGGCATCAAAAAATACAGTAAAAAAGAATATTCTGATATTCAAAGGAGAGAAGATCATTCCAATCAATACCACAGAAATAGCCTATTCTTATCTAGAAGCAGGCGTAACTTATATCTATACTTTCGACAATCAGAAGTACGTAACCGATCAGTCCTTAGATACTTTAGAATCTAATCTTGGAAATACATTTTATAGAGTCAATCGACAGTTTTTGGTCAATAGAGAAGCCATTGACCATGTCTCTAAATATTTTGCAAGGAAATTATTAGTAGAAATGAAGTTGAAAAATGTGCCCGATCAGATCGTTGTGAGTAAAGCAAAAGCGAGCGATTTTTTAAGGTGGTTACAAGAGTAGAATCCTCTTGCCCGTTTCGGAGTTCGATTGGCCCGTTTCATCTAAATTTTCATCAAAGTAAAAGGGAATAACGAAGATATTTGAGGAAATCATCTATCGACTTCAATGCACAATAAATTAGTAGTATTCCTTTTTGGGATTATTTTTTCATATCAAGTACACGGGCAAAATAAATTTACAATTAGTGGCCAAATTACCGATGGCAGTAATGGAGAGGACCTTCCTTTTGCTACTGTTACGGTAAAAGAACAGGCTTCTACTGGGGCAACAGCCAATACTTATGGGTATTATTCTTTAAGCTTGCCCGAAGGAGATTACACCATTATTTATCAGTATATCGGTTATGACAAAATCGAAAAACCCATTACACTCAATAAAAACATTACGATCTCTTTAGAACTTCAGCCTACTGCTAAAAACTTAGATGAAGTGGTAATTACTGCAGAACCCGACGATCAAAATGTAACGAGTAATGTAGGTAGTGTCACAAAATTAGATGCACAAGAAATTAAAGCCTTGCCTACATTTGGAGGGGAAGTGGATATCATAAAAGTGATGCAAACACAACCCGGTGTGAAAACCTCTGGAGAAGGTAACTCGGGTTTCTATGTAAGAGGAGGTGGCCTCGATCAAAACTTGGTACTACTTGATGAAGCACCTGTCTACAATCCTTCTCACTTACTTGGTTTTTTCTCTGTTTTCAATGGGGACGTTATCAAAGGAGCAAGTTTATATAAAGGTGGAATGATGCCGGAATATGGAGGGAGAACTTCCTCTGTTTTAGACATCAGAATGAAGGAAGGAAACACAAAAGGATACAATGTGCAAGGTGGAATAGGTACCATCGCTTCACGACTTACGGTAGAAGGACCAATCGTAAAAGACAAAGGTTCTTTCATGATTTCCGGACGTAGAACTTACGCCGATTTATTCTTAGGCTTATCAAGTGATGAGAGCCTGAGTAAGTCTAACCTCTACTTTTACGATCTCAACTTAAAAGCCAATTACAAAATATCGGAGAAAGACAGAATATTCATTTCCGGTTATTTTGGTGATGATAAATTTGGCTTCGACAATACGATGGGTATCAATTACGGTAACCGAACAGGTACTGTACGTTGGAATCACGTATTTAATAGCAAACTATTCTCTAATACCTCTTTGATTTATAGTAACTACAATTATGAGTTTGCTTTTGGTAGCGGAGACGAAAAAAGAGCGTTAGAATCAGTCATCGAAGACTTTAACTTCAAACAAGATTTCACTTTTTTTGCTTCATCGAAACATACACTGAAGTTTGGTGTAAATGCTATTCATCATAAAATAGAGCCGGGAAATTTAACTGGTGGGGCTAATTCTGGAGTGAACTCAAGTAATGCTCCCGATAAATATGGAATCGAAGGGGCGATCTATATCCAAGATGAGTTTAAAATTACGGATCGATTTAGTGTGAATTACGGTATCCGATACTCTTTATTCCAAGGTTTAGGCAATGGAACAGAGTATGAGTTTAACGATAAGGGAGAAGTGATTGGTGCCAAAGAATACAGCGATGGAGAGTTGATGCAGTACTATGGTGGTTGGGAACCGAGGTTGTCGGCCAATTATTTGATCAACTCGGTAAGCTCAGTAAAATTGGGGTATAATAAGAATTATCAATACCTGCATATGTTGACGAACTCCACTTCATCATCACCTACCGATACTTGGATTATGAGTTCGAATAACGTAAAACCTCAGGAAGCTGAACAGATTTCATTGGGATACTTCAGAAATCTAAAAGACAACATGTTCGAGACCTCAGTAGAAGTATACTATAAGGATATGAACAATGTGATTGACTATAAAACAGGAGCAAATGTATTCTTAAACGAATATGTAGAAGGCGATTTGGTGTATGGAGTCGGCAGGGCTTATGGTGCAGAGTTCATGATTAAAAAGAATAAAGGTCGCTTTACCGGTTGGCTAGGTTATACACTTTCTCGTTCCGAACAAAAATTTGACGAGATTAATCAAGGACAGTGGTTTGCAGCAAGACAGGACCGAATTCACGACATCAATTTAGTGGCTATTTATCAATTGTCGCCAAAAGTGACTTTATCAGGTAACTTCATTTATTACACTGGCGATGCCATCACTTTCCCTTCTGGAAGATACGAAGTGGATGGAAAAGTAGTGCCTTATTACACAGAAAGAAATGGTTACCGAATGCCGGATTACCATCGATTGGATTTAGCAGTAACATGGATCAGAAAGAAGACCGATAAATTCGAATCGAGTTGGAACTTCTCTCTATACAATGCTTACGGAAGGGAAAACGCCTATACCATCGACTTCCGACCAAGCGAAGAAGATCCATCAAAAACGGAAGCGGTGCAAACCTCATTATTTAAGTGGGTACCCTCGGTAACATATAACTTTAAATTCTAGAATCAATACCATGAAAGCGATAAAAATAGTATTCACATTAATTGTTTTAGCATTCATCGTTACTGCCTGTGAGAAAGTAATTGATGTTGATTTAAATGATGCTGAACCTCGAATAGTAATAGAAGCTGTGATTTGGGAAGGTGAACACGATATGGTAGTAAAAGTTTCCAAAACCGCCCCATATTTTGATAATTCACCCTCCGAAAAGATAAGTAATGCAAGCATCAAATTAAAGTATGATGATACCACACAAGATGTCCCCAATACAGGGGAAGGAGAGTATCGTTTTGCTATAAATGCTAAAGCAGGAACAACCTATAATTTAGAAGTAATGGTAGAAGGTGAGACCTATACTGCCTCAACTTCTATGTTAGATAAGATAGCCATAGATAGTGCTTATTCTGTATATGAAGAAGGATTTGGCCCTATTGAAGCCGGATATAAAGTGTATTTGAAATACCAAGATCCAGCCAATGTTCCTAATTACTATCGTTTGATGTACGACCTTAATGGACAATTTCAAAATGAACCGGGTGACTTAAGAGTGTACAACGATACCAGAAACGATGGCCTTGAAGTTGAATTAGGATTACTCACAAAATCTTTCGAAGTAGGAGATACCCTAGATCTTACTTTTATTCATTTCGATGAACCTTCATACGATTACTTTAGCACCCTTGGTGATATTATTGGTGGAGGAGGTCCTGGTCCAAGTGGAGGATCTGCAGCACCTGGAAACCCATTATCGAATTGGTCGAATAATGCATTGGGGTATTTTTCGGCATATAATTATGATACTGCAAAGGTGGTGGTGATAGAATAAATAAAAAGATGATCTTTTCTTTATATGAAAACCTACTATCCATATTCTTGAGCTAATTGTCCATTTCTTCTTCTAAATAAGTGCCGACATTTGTTTCATCAAAAAATTAAATATTAAAATTATGGCACTTATAGGAAATTCACTGGTAAATAGTTTGGACACACTAACATTGCAAAAGAGCTGATGAAACTCTATGCAATAGAACAACAAAATATTTATGCTTATAAACATGCACTTCAACTGATGGGAGGAAAAACCGAGTTATTAATCGGTGACAGAATTGAAGGTTTGATTAAAGTAAGTCAGTCTCATTCAGATATTTTGTTGAAAAGAATTATAGTTCTTGGAGGGAAACTTCCAAATACACCATCAGGGTTAGAGAAGCTAATAACAATAGAATTAGAAAATATCAATGATCCTAATAATTTGAATAAGCTGACAGATAATCTTTTAAATCGTTTTAGAGAGATTATTCCTTTGATTTCTAAAACTATAAATCTTTTGAAAGATACAGATCTACTTTCTTTTTCAGCTTTAATACCAATTTTAGATTTTTATGTAACTCACGAAGATGAATTAGAAGCTTTTTCTGAGTAATTATTAAATAAGTTTTTACTAATCCTACTCCGTAATGGAGTAGGTAAACTCTAAAATTATGAATTTAAGCTCAAAACTAGGAGGTCTAGTACTTATTGTTGTTGGTCTACTTAACATATTTAGAATATTTCCAATTTTATTTACGGAAGGTGTTACTTTAGATCAAATACCACCTCATACACTAGAAGATACCATATTTATAGCTCAGACGAATGCATATTTAGTTTCGCATATAATGGCATTGTTAGCAACACCGTTATTTATTTTTGGAATCACTTTATTTAATAAAAATAACCTCAATATTAAAAGAGATACTACTAAATATATAGGTTTGTTTGCTCTAATAGGATTAACTATTGGTCAATTATTTTACTCTTTAGGATTAATTATAGATGGTTTTACATTGCCTACTTTTATAAATGATTTTGTTCAAAACAAGGAAAATGACAGTATGAAAGCTGTGATTATGGGCGTACATCAAATAGCTATGGGATTTGCTGGAATAGGATTCTTTACTCTCCTTTTATCAACTGGTATTTTTGGCTTTGTACTATATAGGATTAAGTGGAACAGATTTATTTCAGCATCAATGATTTTTCTTGGGTTTTCAGCAACAATAGGTTATTTCATCGGTTTCCTAGACCCAATGATAGGAGGGAATTTTGAATTTACCTATGGAGCACTGACATTTATGTATTTGTTATATCTTAGTATGGGGGTGTATCAAATGAAAAGAGATAATCAAGAAAAAGTTGTATAGTATTTTTATGAATATATAGGTCAATTTACGAGTGTTTTTTTATCTTTTTTCTTAGATTTAAGAATCAAAAAGCTCCTATAAACATGACCTCATTCAGCAAAAATGAAACCTAGGTATCTATTAATCTCAATTCTCATCATTATACATTTTAGTTGTGTTGATGATAAAATTGAGGAAACTAAAATAGCGATCATAAATCAAGATTTAGAACATCTCAAAGAATTAGATTCCTCTATTTATAAAATCCTTAAGAAGGACTTATCAAAAGAAGAAGATTCAATATTTAATATATACAGAGGGGAAAGGCAAAATGTTGATAATGAATTACTTCACCTTTTAATGGAAAAGCAATCTGAAGAAAGATTAAAAAACGAGTTAAAACAATTAGAAGAAGCATCAAAACTTTTAGAAAGATAAATTATGAACATCTCATTCAATCAACAAATCTCCCTAAATGACTATAAAGGATTTAGAAAAAGCTATGTGATAAAAAGCTTAAAACAGGCTTCATATATGATTATAATCCCTTTTATAATCTTTTTGCTTTATGTTTTTACCTATAAATGGAACGTACTTCAAAACCTATTCATCTCATTAAATGATCTTAAGTTTTACAGAAGTTTGTTTTTTAATTTTGAGTTCGTAATCATACTCTTCTTCACTTCTTATTTAATTAAATATTTCATTGATAATTCATTTTCATGGACAAAGGATTATAATAATGATGACCTTTATGGTGAAAAATCGACCATAACTATAAATAAAGATTTCTTGATTGTAACAGGTCAGGAAGTTTCAAGAAAGATAAAATGGGAGAAAATTGATTCTGTAGAAGAATTTTAAGGTTGGTTCATTTTATTTAAAGATAAAAAATTGTTGTTTCTTATATTAAAAAGTGATTTTGATTCCACTGATGATTTAATGAGTTTCAAACAGTTTTTGAAAAATGATCATCAAATAAAAAAAGTTCGAGTGGGAGATTAAAAAAGACCTAACATAAAAGTGATGTAGATATCTAATATTATGCTAAAAAATAAAAATTGAATCAGCCTCCTCTCTCAAAATCTATTTGTCACTCTTTTTAAATTTCTGGGATAACAATATACAAAACAGTATCTATTTATTAAATTTGAGATCTTCAATTTTAAAAACTGATTTTCTATAAGAGACAATGAAAAAACTGACTTACTATACTTTACTTTTTCTACTGATGTCATGTACCTCTTCAAAGACACTAACGAAATCACAATATGTCGAGCAGAATGGTTTTCATCTTAGAACTGTTTCTACCGATCCAACATATGGAAGAACAGAAAAAAATCCGATTAAAGTAGGAGGAGTTGATGTGAAAGAAGGACCATCGAACGAACGATTGTACCTTGATGCTTTAGCAGGCCCAAGAGGCGAAACAGTTAGTTATTACAGAGCGGGCAGCTGCTGTGCATTCGAAAGTGAAAATGGTTTTATGGGCATGGGAATGCTTGATCATTATAGAGTAACTTGGAAAGGAACTACCGATACTTTATCACTTTATCTAAATATGTATGATGGTGGAGAGTTGGAAGCACCTGTTGGTTTTACTATTCGTAAATCGTCTGATCAAAAGTAAAATATGCGGTATTTATTAATTTGCTTATTATTCTCTTTCATCAGCTGTTCAAAGTCAAAAGAAAACACCACAAACTCAGAAGGTCAAAGAACAAATAGTAATTTAAATCAATCGTCTTCATTTGTCTTTGCAGATAAGTCTTTTGGTCAGTTTTATCAGAAATTTATATCCTCACCAAGCTTTCAACTATCTAGAACTCAATTTCCTTTAGAAGGAAGTTATAATAGTTATGATGGTGAAAAAACTTGGACAAGAAAAGAGTGGCCACAGATGACATGGAACCTTGAAGATCATCAAGGAAATTCTCAGGATAGTGTTTCTATCATTCAGAATCATGAAAAATTCTTTTATGGCTTATATTGTTTGGATTGTGGTTTTTCTTTCGAAATGCAATTCGATAAGATTGATGGTGATTGGTTTCTTACTTATCGACAGGAAAATAATTTTTAAATAAAAGATTGATAAGGGTTTATCAATCTTTTATTCGTATATTTATAATAAGCAATTACCCAAAAAACGAAATAAAAAGATATCATTGCGAAATATTCTCTATACCCATACATACCCAAACTATTTAAAAAATGAGAGTTTATATAATTATGCTACTACTCGTGCTGTGTACGAATGTTCTCACTTATGCCCAAGACGAATACATCCTATCAGGTACAGTCATTGATAAAAATGAAGTAGGTTTATTAGGCGCTAAAATCAACATTAAAGGGGATAACGATTTCCCTATTATCACCAATCAGAAAGGTGAGTTCAAAATGTTAGTAAAAGGAACCGAAACTTTGGAAGTAAGTTATCTTGAAGGTGAGAAGAAATACATAGAAATCGCACGTCAAAAAACAATTGAAATATTGATTCGTGAGGAGGCGGTTGTTTTACAAATTGAAGATTTAAATATCGATGATAATATAGAATGATCAACCAATAAATATTTGCCTCTAACACTCTGTAATTTCTTTTATACCCAATACCTCTTTAGCATATTACATTGTTTAAAAATTGTGATAAATCTAATGAGGCTTCTTAGGTTATGATGATCTAGAGTATTTTATACTTTGATAAGAAGTTGGATATTTACTAGTCATTATAAAACCTAATTATACTCTGATGGAAAAAGAAATACTGAACAAATGTCTTCAATACGGTGCAACCAAAGCAGCTATAGTTTCTGTGGATAAGATCACATTCGACGAAAAACTAAGAGCTTATTGCGAAGTAGATAAATGTGGACATTTCGGGAAAAACTATGCTTGTCCACCTTTAGTGGGTAATGTAAATGAAGTGATTGCAGAGGCAAAAAGCTATAAAAAAGCATTGGTGTATCAAACGATTAGTGACTTGGAACACTCTTTGGATAGAAAGGGTATGCTGAATGGCATGAGGTACCACGACAAGGTAGCGAATAAAATAAATAAAGAAATAGAACAACACTTTGATAAACATCTAGACTTAAGAGCTGGTCCATGTACAGTATGTAAAGAATGTACAGCGGTAATAAATGAGGCATGTAAACACCCCGAGAAAAAAAGAGCTTCTTTAGAAGCCTACAGTATTAATGTGTCTTTATTGGCCAAAGAGTGTAATATGGATTACGAATACAACGAAAGGCTGGTCACTTATTTTGGAGCGTTTTTGTTGAATTAGTTATTTATAAGTAACCAAAGGTGAAATCAATTTGTATATTTCTTTAAATTTTAGGCTATTACGTACCTGAAGTCTATTGATCATCAAAAAAGAGAAAAGAATTGAAAGATTAGGGAACGTACAAAATTAATTCTCTAGCTAAATTGCATCATCATTAATAGTGAAACTTTTATTGATTTACATAAATCATAATTTTTTAAAGAAGTCGAAAGGTATAGCAAACATTAGATTAATGTGAGTTATAGTTTTAGTGCTTCTGATAAACAAACATCAATCGAGAAAGTATGAAAGTCTTGAAATTATTAAGTATTGCCTTCACCGCCTTGCTTATAGCAAGTTGTGGTAATACTTCTAAAGTTAACGACCAAAGTGTTGTTGTCAATAATTCGGCTAAAGCAATTAAATTTAGACAGTTATTAGAAAAATCTCCTTCCATAATAGAAGACAAAGAGGGTACAGTTATCTCTTCTGATAAGTATAGTTTAGAGAAAAATTGGGAGGGGAATATCTGTAAAACAGTTTTAACCAATACTAGTAAAGAAGATATTCACCCAAAAGATGTAATGCTTTTTTATGTTGAAAAGCATGGAATTAATTCAGATTCTCCCATCTATGGAGAAGGTTTCCAAATGTTGCATCAAAACGGAGGGACATTAGGTCAACCTCAAAATATTGGTTCTCATTCTGATGTGAAACATTATAGAATTAAACAATTAAAAGGACTTCAGACGGCCTACGGTTTATTAAACATAAATGTAGATGGTACGGAGAACTTTATGTTGGGTTTTACCTCATGTAATAAATTTATTGGGGAGTTGGCCTACGATAAAGATCAACTGATTGTTGGGTTTGATACTGAAGGGTTATCACTTGCACCGGGAGAAAGCTGGACATTCGAAGACTTTATTTTTATTGATGGGGAAAACCAAGGCGATCTTTACGATAGAATGTCAGTTGAAATTACTAAAAATCACCCATCATTAAAGAGCAAAAAAATGCCTATCGGATGGTGTTCATGGTACTGTTATAGAGAGGACATTACAGACGATATTATGACAAAGAACCTGGATATTTTCTCTAAGAAAGTTCCAGAATTAAAATACATTCAGTTAGACGATGGTTACCAACCGTTTATGGGTGATTGGTTAGATCCAAATCCAAAATATGGTGATGTGAGAAAAACAATCGATGGTATTGCAGACAAAGGGTATATGCCTGCGATTTGGGTGGCTCCTTTTATTGCACAAAAGGAATCGAGAGTTTTCCAAGAACATCCTGAGTGGTTTGTGAAAAATGAGGAAGGTAAGCCATTGACTTCTAACACTGTTACTTTTGGAGGTTGGAGAGAAGGACCTTGGTATTGTATGGACGGTACACACCCTGAAGTTCAAGAACATTTAAAGAATATCTTCAAGACGATGCGTGAAGAATGGGGAATTAATTACTTCAAATTGGATGCAAACTTTTGGGGAGCTATTCATGGCGGACAGTTCCACGATAAATCCGCTACTCGTATCGAAGCTTACAGAAGAGGAATGCAAGCTATTGTAGATGCATGTGATGAAAACACAGTAATTTTGGGTTGTAATGCACCAATTTGGCCTTCTTTTGGTCTGGTTTCAGCACAACGTACCAGTGGTGATATAAATAGAAGTTGGAAAGCATTTAGTAGCCTTGCACAAGAAAATTTAAGTAGAGCATGGCAAAACGAAATGATTTGGGATGTAGATCCTGATTGTATCGTTCAGGCTCCAGATAGTCCATTCGGTAAAGATCCATCTGTATTATCAGAAGATGAGTGGATGTTCCATCTTACATCTATACATGCAACTGGTGGATTGGCTTTAAGTGGTGATAAAGCAAAGTTACTTACAGATAACAACTTAAAAGACTTAAAGAAGTTGCTTCAACCAACAGGCAAAGGAGCAAAATTTAAAAATACAAAGTTAGAAATTGGTGTGACCGATTTAGGTGACAAACAATTCTATTACATCTTCAACTGGTCGGATCAGCCAAAAGATTTTGATGTAGAATTAGTAAAAAATGGTTCATTATCAGATTACTGGACAGAAGAAAAATTAGAAACGGTTGAGGGAAAATATTCAATCAAACAATTGCCTGCGCATTCAGCAAAACTGTTAGTAGTAAATGCCAATGAAAAGGTAATGTAAAAGAATTATTTCAGTTATGTATTATAGCGAGTAACAAGACTACTTAGCAATTTATTAGAAAAGAAAAGTTGCAAAAACCTGGGGTATTACTCTAGGTTTTTTTGTTGTTTACAATTGAAAAAAATAAATTGCCCTTTTCTATCACCTTTTCATTTATTTGCTTTTAAATCACAAAACTAGACGTTAAACGTCTATATGTAAGAATTGTTCTAACAAAAGTTATATCACAATCAAACAAACTTAACAATAAGAAATACTTTTATAATGATGAATTTGATTCAACTAATTGATAACGAATAATTACTTATAAAAGAAACCTACTTATAAAAGTATGAAATATTTTATTACATTTTTTCTACTGTTAACTACAGTATTTTTACCGTTATCCTATGCTCAAAATCCACAAGAGCTATGGGGCAATTTTGATCCGGATGCCGGAGATTTTAATGAAGAAATTATATATGAACACACAGATGCCAACGGGATCTATGAGAAGCATACATATATTAGTGCTTACTTTAAAGGGAAAGAAATCCGTGTCTATTGTGAGTTTAAAAAGAAGGCAGATGCTACCAATGCTCCTGCACTTTTAGATGTTCATGGTTGGATGGCTAGACCAAGACCTAATCAGGAATTTGTAGAAGATGGTTGGGCAGTATTAGCACATGATTATTGTGGGAAAACAGAAGAAAATAATTCCTCAGACCTAAGAGCAAACTATACTAAATATCCAGAAGGATTAGAATATGGAAATATGAATCCGGATTATGGATATGAAAATCGCAAATCGAAATACAAGGACTCTGGCGAACAAATTTCTGACCCTACAGAAACTGATGATTATCTATGGTATGTGTTACAAAGAAGAGCGTTAAGTTATTTATTGGCACAAGATGGAGTTGATAATACTAGAGTGGGTGCACAAGGATATTCTTATGGAGGAACCATTATGTGGAACCTTGCAATGGACGAGAGAATCGATGCAATGGTGGCTTATTTTGGTGTAGGTTTCTTAGAATATTACAGAACCAAACAAGTGTGGATGTATAATAATCCATATAATGAACCAGCAAAAACATCTGGTGAAGAGATGTATTTAGAAAGTATTGCTCCTCAGGCGCACGCCCCATACATAAAGGCAGCTTCTTTATGGCTAAACGGTTCTAACGATCATCATGGAGGCCACGAAAGAGGAGAAACTATGTTTGATAATTTTCAAGCAGATGTGCCTTGGAACTTTGCAATTCAACCAAAAGCATTTCATGCCACAGATAAATTAGGTGATGATGCCAAAATATGGTTAGAGAAACATGTTTTAGGTGTAGATCATTATTTTCCAGCAAGACCTACTTCATCGATTACTTTAGATGCGGAAGGAGTTCCTTTCTATTCAGTATCGCCAGCTCAACCGGAAAATGTAACTGCTGTAGAAGTTTGGTATGCATTAAAAAATCCAAACAACAACACAAGAACTTGGATTGAAGCTCCTTCAACTAAAGATGGTAATAATTGGACGGCCTCACTTCCTGTAAGCAATATTGATGATTATGTTTTCGGTTTTTCAAAAATTGATTATGATAACAATACCGTTATTTCAGGTGATTTTGAAGCTGAAATCCCATCAAATTTAGGTGATGCTAAAGCGACATTAGAGCCAGAAGCTCCAGACCCAACGGATTGGGAAAATGCAGGTGGAGCTATCGAAGTGCCAGGTGGAGTTGAAGCTTTCTATCCAGTAGAAAATAAACCTATTTCGAACGATATCTTTAAAGAGCCATTTTATAAAGCACCTCAAGGTGCATCATTTAAAATCAGATATTACGGTACTCAACCACAAAAGCTATTTGTGAGAGTAAACGAAAAATATGTTTTCAACTTCGAAACAGGTGCGCATAACACTGATGTTCAAGAGATCAATATTCCAGCATCTGCTTTAAGAAATAGTAATGATGCCAACGATATCATGGGAGAATGGTCTGTAGCTGATTTAATTGAAGTGGGTCCAGAAGATGGACAAGAAATTACTAAAGTGGCTTTTGTAGCATTAGAGTGGGGAGAGGAAGATGTGATGCCGAATCAAGTAGTGTACCAATTTGATGGAACCGAAGATAGAATACTTGCCCAAAATCATAATATCACAACAGAAGTGATAGCTAATCCTTCTTCTGAAGGGATGCCTGATCAAGATCAGGTTACAAAAGTGACAAGACAAAATACGGAAGAAGCATCTATTATTTTACCATTGGGAGGTGAAATACAAATAGGTAGCAATAATGAGGTAAGTCTATATCTTTATCAAGAAGAAGGTGCAGTGCCAACATCAAACGACTTGACATTGACTTTAAGAAACAACACTACCGGAGTTCATATTTCTCAAACTTTACCTATTTCTACTCATGGACAATGGGGGGAATATGTATTTGATTTTGATGGTGAGTTGAATAGCGATGGGTCTGCAGTTTATAATAGAATTTATTCTGAAATGACCTTATCATTTGGTACTAACTCGGAGAATATTGAAGGTGTTGTCTATTATGTATCAAATATTTATGGTCCAGAAGTAAGCTTTGAAGGAACAAATACTCGATTAAAAGAACTAAGAGTAAATAATATTAAGCTGGCCGATTTTGATCCTTCAATTCTTCGATATACCATCGATTTACCATATGGTTCTTTGGAAGTACCTACGATAACTGCAGCCGTAGAAGATCCTGAAGCTACTTATGAAATTATGGAGGCAGGGAATGTTTACAAGGAAACTGTGGTAAGAGTAACGGCTAAAAATGGCTATACACAAAGAGATTATAGAATTCGTTTTAATGCACCTGGACGTAAAATATTTGATGCCAATAATAAACATGCCGTAGATTTTCAGTGGCGTTTGGTGAGATCAGATACTGCCACAGTAGAGAATCCTGTTCCTGATCATGTTGTAGGTGAAGGAGTGAAGGTATTGAAAGTGACACGTAACCAAAATGCAGATGCTACAGTAGAATTCATTTTTAAAGATGGTTCTTGGTTAGCTGGTGAAGATAAGTTGTTCAGAATTCAAGTACTTCAGAAATCTGGTCAGGAAGACTACCCTGCTGGAAATAGAATTGGATTCTATGCAGGATGGGAAAAGACAGACGGTTTTGATCGAGGTACATTCCAGAATATCGAAGTACAAGATCAATGGATAGAATATACTTTCGATCTCAACGATAATAACGTAGAAGTGGGTAATGACTTTAGGAAGGTGCTCGTTTATTTTGGTAATGGAAGTACTTTGCCAGGAACAGAATATTATTTAGCACTTGTCGAAGGTCCGTCAATAAGTTATAATTATGATGCAAACTTAAAATCAATTCATGTCGATGGTGAATTATTAACGACTTTCCATCCGGATGAATTAAGTTATACCATCGAACTTCCTTATGGAACAACAGGTCAACTTCCGACCATAGAGGGAACAGCAAACAGTATGTTATCTACTGTAGAAGTATCAACCATTGCAGATTATACTGAGGAACAAACTATTACTGTAACTGCAGAAAATGGTACTCAAAAAGTATATTCGATAAATTATGTCGAGACAGCGTTAAGCACCAATGCACTATTATCTGATTTAATCGTCGATGGTGCTACAATAGATGGATTCGATCCTAATAAAGAAGATTATGCTATAGAATTGCCTTATGGGTCAAACATTTCTGATTTACCAGAAATTATTGCATTAACTCAAGATGAATATGCCACTGTCGACATTCAAAATGCAACAACTCTTCCAGGGGAAGCGACAATAACTGTTACGGCACAAGATACCAATGTAACCAAAGTGTACAAGATCAGCTTTACAGTGAGTAAGAATACGGATGCTACACTTAAATCATTGGGCTACAATAGTATGCAGATTGAAAACTTTAATCCTTCTAATTATACTTATTCAGTGGAATTCCCCTATGATTTTGAAGGGGTTCCAACTATTGAAGCCGCACTTTCTGATGAAAATGCCATGATGACGATTACAAATATCACAGAAATCCCAGGAACAGCTACTGTAAAAGTTGTTGCAGAAGATGCAAAAACTACATTGACCTATTCGGTACAATTTAGTTTAGGTGATATACCCATTAGCGATGATGCGTCTTTAAGTTCTCTAAAATATAACGGAACTTCCATAGAGAATTTTACTTCTGATCAATTTTCATATACAGTTGCCTTACCTTTGGAATATGAAGGATTACCCCTATTAGAAGCAGTAGCATCAGACGAAAAAGCAGTTGTAAAAATTACAGATGTAACGACACTACCAGCAGTAGCATTGGTTGAAATAATGGCAGAAGATGGAGTTACTGAATTAGTATATATGGTGGCCTTCTCTAAAGAAGATGCCCCACTATCTATTGGCGATAACCCTACGAATATTAAAGTGTTCAAATCTACATCAAATACTATAACGGTAACTTCTGATGAGTTATTGAATGGAAAAACTTTATTGGCTTTTGACCTAAGTGGTAGGATAATATTAAAGCAATCACTGAAAGATAAGCGTCAAGACTTTAACATCACTAACAATGGGTTAATGATTATTCATATCATAGATAATAAAGAGGCTTTGATATTTAAATTATTCTAAATATCTACCTTCAAGTGATTATAAAAAGAGTTTTTAATAGTCTAATAAGAAATTAACATAGTTAGAAACATCTTAGTACATTAAAGAGTACCTAATTTAGGTACTCTTTTTTCTTTGCTTAAAAATGACAAATAAAACCAAAATTCTTTACTGATATATCCAAAAACGTATTTGTTTATCTCAAATAAGAACGATACAAGTATTGTAAGATTTAGGCCAAGTTTTCTGTTAGATATAAGCTAAAATTGTAATGTGATTATTTTTTAAGGCTTATAGTCAATTAGAAGTATGAAGAATTATTTTTTAATAAGTTTATGTATGTTGTTCTCCCTTTCCTTATTCGGTCAGAAAAAGGAAAAAGGGATGGATGAACTGTGGGGTGAAAATGGAACGAATACCCAGGTAACAGAAAAAGAGCATCAATGGTATAAAGAAGCAAAGTTTGCGATGTTTATACATTGGGGATTATATTCGGAACTAGCTGGTGAATATGAAGGCAAACATTATTATGGTATTAACGAATGGATTATGCGTAGAGCAAGTATCCAAACCAAAGACTATCGTAAATTAGCTGAAACGTTTAACCCTGAAAAATTTGATGCAGATGAAATCGCTCAACTGGCGGTGGATGCAGGAATGAAATATGTAGTCATTACTGCAAAACACCACGATGGTTTTGCTTTGTTCGACTCCAAAGTAAGTGATTATGATATCACAAACACTCCTTACAAGAAAGATTTAATTAAGCAATTAGCTAAAGCTTGTAAGAAAAAAGGGATTCGTTTTGGTTTCTATTATTCTCAAATGCAAGACTGGAACGAGAAAGACGGTTTTGGTAATACTTGGGAGTTTAATCCTGACGAAGCAGATGTACAAAAGTACATGACAGAAAAAGCATTACCTCAAGTGAAAGAATTGGTGACTAATTATGGTGATATCGGATGTATTTTCTTCGATACTCCAGGACCAATTAAACACGAACAAGTGTTAGAGTTAAAAGCAATTGTCGATAAATATCAACCCGACTGTTTGATTAACAGTAGAATTGGTAGAGGTCTAGGTGACTTCGAAACGTTAGGTGATAATGAGATTCCTTCTGAGCCAGTGGATGGTCTTTGGGAAACTTGTGATACACACAACAATACATGGGCGTATAGCAAGTTGGATTTCAACTGGAAAACACCAAAAGAAATCTCTCATCGTTTGATCGATGTAATTACAAAAGGTGGTAACTACTTGTTCAATATTGGTCCAAAAGGAGATGGTTCTGTACCAGAAGTTTCTGCTATGATTCTTAGAGAAACAGGTAAGTGGATTGCAAAATACAAAGAAGCGATCTATGGAACAGATGCCATGTATTTGGGAGGTCAAACACAATTTGCAGCCACTCAAAAGGATAACAAAATGTATGTTTTTGTAAAAGAATGGCCAAGAGACAATCAGATCTATTTGCCTAAATTTATTACAAAAGCAAAAAAGGCGTATTTCTTAGACGATCAGGCAGCGGTAAATATCAATATGTTAGAAGGTTCTACATTATTAAAATTACCTTTGAGAATGCCAGATCCAGTAGCCTCTGTGATTGTTGTTGAATTCGAAGACAAACCAAAATTAAATACAGATAAAGTATTTAATACAGGTTTGGTGACAAAACTATTACCTCATGAAGCCAACTTAACGGCTTGTTCAACAGACAAGATTCGATGGATGGAGATCTTTGGCGATTGGCATGCTACTCCAGTGATCGAAAAATGGTCTGAAAAAGGAGCGAAAGCAGAATGGGAGGTGAACGTTCCAAAAAAAGGAATGTACATTGTAAGAATCAATTACGCATGTAACGAAGATGCGGACATGCAAGAAGGTCTTTTAAAAATTAACGATGATCAGTATTATTTTGTACCTACTTATAGCGGGGATAAAAATGTGATCAAAAATAAGTTTGAAAACAGAACGATAAGAGTATTTAAAGATAGAAAAATCGGTGTGGTGAATTTCAATCAACCGGGTAAGCAGAAAATCTCTATTACCTTAAATTCTGATGACGCTTCAGGATGGATCAATCTTGCATCGATATCATTCGAACCTATTATTTCTGTAGAAGCGAATCAAAGTTTCTAATTAATTATTGAGTATATTTGAATCGTCAGTTTCATTTTGAAGCTGACGATCTCAATTTTTTATCACACGTTGTGATCAAACGAACTGAAATGAGAAAGTTATTACCCTTCCTAATCGTTTATTTTGGGGTCATTACCTCAACCTTTGCACAATTGCCAAAAGAATTATGGCAATATGCAAATACAAACACCTATATGTTTTTAGAAAATGATGTACAAAACAATACTCATTTTCAAATTCAAACCAATCATCATTTCCTTAGATTCAACTACCAAGATTTTAAATTGGAGCAACTTCGTTTGATTGATGATAATGAAGTGAATGGAAAATATTTAGAAAAAGCACAAGACGAAACATTAGATATATTATCGTTATATGTTGTCAAGAATGGACAAAAGCATAAAGTGGTACGTTTAGATGAGGATGCCCACTATGCAGGAGAAGTCATTGAAAGCGGTAAATTTTTTCAAAGAAGAAATTTTCCAGATCTTAAATTAGAAGACGATCCAAATCTTAAATTTTCTGTAGAAATTTCTTCATGGACGGATGCCCTAGATTTTCGATTGGTATTCGAAAACGATACCATTTTATCAGATGATTATCAGTTAATGATAGAATTAGACTTACCTTCTGATCAGGTAGCATTAAGTAAGAAGGGTGAAGTGATTCATGCTAAAGCCAAAAATGGAAAAGTATGGGAGATCATCAAAAGAGAGAACGACCAATTGATGATTACTCCAGAAAATAAAATCCAAGCAACTACATCAATAAAAAATAAAGAAGTGAATCTGCTGATGAGATTTAAATACGAAAATCTGCATCAAGAAGGACTGAACATTATTGCTAAAGACCTCCATCGACCGAATAGGGAAGTGGTGATTACTGAAGCGGAACAACAGCAAGCAAAAAAGATATCTTTAAACGATTCTTTTGATGGTTTAAAGGGAATGGAAAGAGTCGCTTTAACGTTAGAAAACTTAACGAATCAACCTCAATTACAACGCCTTATCTTCGAGAGAGTAGATGGTGTAAGAGACATTACAGGAATTAGTGTGATGTTAAGAGACAAAGATGGAAACCCTACAGGTATTCCAATTCAGATCTCAAAAAACTGGCACAATGGGAAAGAGTTTAAATACCGTGGACCTTGGATGCGTTCTTATACGGTGGTTTGTCTTCCTCCAAACTCAAAAGTAGAATTGGAATTATCGAAAGTTTCGGGGTATTGGGGAACATTACCGGCTGTATCGCACAATCAACTTTCATTGACAGGTTGGGGAAAGAAATTTAGAGGAAATCATCAGTTATGGGATCAAACGGCTATGGGTGCTTGGGGTGAAAGCGTTTGTTACGAACCCGATTGTGGTCAAGCCAATACTTTAATTACGGATGTAAGACCATTCATGATCAAAGCTGAAGATGACAACCCTATCGGTCCAAAAAAATACAATTGGACACCGAATGTGGGTGGTGGAGATTTTATGAGAGTATATGATGAAAATGGTCAGAAATTAAAGATCAAACGTATTAAATCGCATTATAAACGTAATTGTCCAAACCTTACAGAAGTCACTTATACTGGAGTAACAAGTAAAGATGAAGTCGATTATTCATTAACAGCGAGCATTATCAGAAACGACGATTACTTTAGAGGAATTTATACTTTAGAAATTGAAGTAAACGATACCTTTGATTTTCATCGTTTGGCCTTAGCTCAGTTTGGTTCAGAAACCTATTCTTATCAGGTAGAAAATAAAATTGCTTGGGGTAATGCAGATGGTTTGATCAAAGAGGTTCCTAATGTTCATAAAGAAAAGCAATACACTAATCAGGATATTATTATAGATGGAAAACAACCATGGTTTAGTATGCATGAAGCGAAAAACATGGAAAGTCATAAATATGCTGTTACAGGAAATAAAGGTATTGTCTTAAAAGAATGGTCGGCGACCGTGGATGGAAAAGAAATACAACCTCGTTTTTCGACTTATTCCTCAAGTAAAACAAGAGCTGGTGAACCTGTTACGCTAGTAGAAGTGAACTTGCCTTCTGATATCAAGCAATTAAAGAAAGGAGACAAGGTACGATTAGTAATGGAATTATGTGTTTTCCCTCAAGAAGCAAAGAGTTATTATGGATCTAACGAGGCTTTTGCAAAAGCTTTAAACTTGGGGCAAGATACTTGGAAACTTATGTGGAGAGAAGCCAAGAAAAACGATGTTTCCGTAAATGTTTCTAAGGGAGAAGTGGTCAGAAACTATCCTTTAAAAATAAAAGCTGTTGATAACGAAGTATTGGCAGATTTATCAAATGGTTTGGCTTATGTTCCGGTGACTATTTCTAATCTGAGCAATTACAAAGACTTTAAAGTGTCATTTACAGTAGATGATAAAGCCGTGGAATTTAATCAAGAGAACCATGGTAAGGATTATTATCAAGTAGACTTTGATCCAATAACTCAAACTTGGGAAGTGACCTTCTCCATACCAATGGATGCGGAGGTTTTAGATCAAAAATAACCTATCACTTAAAGAAAGAAATGCACTAATTGTCTAAACGATTAGTGCATTTTTTTATTAAAATCGACCTTTTTGAGCTAAAAACGAAGATGTTGAAAATGAGCAAAGATTTGAAAGATGTAATAAATACGTTTATAGTTTGTTTGTTGATATTGTGACTGATTTGAATGTTTTATCAACACACAACAACAAAAAATTATTACTTATTTTATGATTAATAATAAAACTACACTTTACTTCTTCTTGCTTCTTTTGATCTGTCCATTTTTCGGAGAAGCAAATAACATTACCATAGAAAACGTTGCACTTTCGAATAAGAATACAAATACAAAAACCGTTGAGGTGAATTTCGATTTATCATGGGATAACTCATGGAGAGTGAGTAGTGCACAAAGCAACTGGGATGCCGTTTGGGTTTTTGTGAAATACAGAAATTTAAATACCGATTACTGGCAACATGCTACTTTATCTTTAAGTGGACACAATGCTACTGGAGCAACTATTGATAATGAAGACGATACTGGAAACGGATATTCTAAAGGTGCATTTGTATACAGTGCATCTAATATATCTCAGCAAACAGTAAATTATAATGTTTCTTTAAGCTGGGCGTACGGAGAGGATCACCAAGGGGATGACGATACTTTCGAAATCAATGTCTATGGTATTGAAATGGTGTATGTGCCTCAAGGTCGTTTTGCTTTAGGGACAGGTGGTAACGAAGCTTCCTCTTTTTATACTTTCATCAATAACACTTCAAATAGAGCAAACCCGTATTATGTTTCATCAGAGGAAGCAATAGATGTTGGTGAAACGGCAGGGAATCTTTGTTATGTGACCAATGTGAATTCAGGTGAGTTTAGAGATGGAGTTATTGCTGAAGATTTTCCTAAAGGATATCAATCATTTTATTGTATGAAATATGAAATCACTCAAGGACAATTTGTGGATTTCTTGAATACTTTAACCTCATTACAAACGGGACAAAATGATTTTGTCAAGAATAAATATGGAACCAATAGAAATTCTATTCAATATGTAACGGATCAATACGTGGCAGATGCACCCTATCTTCCATATGTTCATGGTAGTCACTTAGCAATCTTTAATTATTTAGATTGGTCTTGTTTGAGACCAATGTCAGAGTTTGAATTCGAAAAAGCATGTAGAGGAACAAAAACACCGGTACATAGAGAATTTGCATGGGGAGAAAGTACATATAACCCAGATGACTTTACTTTAGCTAACCTTGGAGCGTTTAATGAAGAAATTACTGCAAATTACAGTGCTACGTTAGGCAATGCTGCGTTTAGTGAAACATTAGGGAATGTGGGTGGACCAATAAGAGTTGGTATCACTGCAACGAGTACATCTGATAGAATTCAATCGGGAGCTTCCTACTATGGCATTATGGATTTATCTGGAAGTGCTTTTGAAGCAGTGGTCATCGTTTCTTCAGAAGAAGGAAGAAAATTTGATGGTTCTCATGGTAATGGATTGTTAAGTAATATCGGTAACTATACCATCGATGGATGGCCACAATTAATTGAAGCTAATGAAGGTGCAGGTATTCGCGGAGGAAGTTATGTAAATACCAATGATCAGGCATATGTGTCGACAAGAGGCTTAGCAGCTATATGTTACCCAACTAATTCGGGTAGAGATTTTGTTGGAGGAAGAGGAGTTCGTACTGCACCAAAAAATTAATCATAGGCACTTATGAAAAAATATAAACAGATAAGTGCATTGTTATGGATAATGCTATTCGTTAGTTCATTATCAGTAAATGTTTGTGCCCAAGATATTTTTATGGGCGGAAATGGTGGTGGAGATAATTCTAACAGTTTAATGCAATCGGTAAATTCTACTTCTCATAATTTTTTTATGGGAGGGGAAGGAAATGGGTATGCCTCACAAACGATATTAGAAACTCAGAACTCAACGAGTTACAATATATTTAAAGGTGGTGTATCTAACGGATATGCTTTGGGTAATGATTTAGATGTTTTTGGTTCAGTATCTCATAATATATTTACAGGAGGGGAAGCGAAAGGATATGCTAAAAACACGGTAATGGTCGACGAAGATTACGATCTTCCTATCGAATTAGGTGTATTTGAAGTAAGGAATGTTCAAGGTAAAGCTTTTATTCGTTGGACAACGCTTACTGAAATAAACAACGATTACTTTGTCATCGAAAAATCGGTAGATAGAAGAAATTGGGAGATAGTAACTCAAATAGAAGGAGCAGGGAATTCAAATAATAGATTAGAGTATTCTACAACCGATCCATCAACATCAAGAGGAACGTCATATTATCGATTAAAACAAGTCGATTTCGATGGTCAGTTTACCTATTCTGATATCAGAATATTTAATTTGGAAAATGCTCCTAACATTGAACTCTATGCTTATCCTAATCCAGTAATTAACGAATTGACCATTCTTTTAGATAAAGATTATCATCAGTTAATTCAGATGTATTCTATTAACGGGGAAGCTATCCCACTACAAATAATAAATCAAACAGATCAAGATATACGTTTAAATGTGTCTCATTTAAACAAAGGATTTTATGTGATTAGAGTAGGACACTTAGGAGTTCTGAAAATCGTGAAGTAATGTCAAGCAATTCAATTATTAAACCCAAGACAAGTTGTTTTGGGTTTTTTTATATAAAATGCCCCAACACGTTGCACATGATTTGTCTAGAACACTACCTTATCATGCTTTACCTAAATCGGCAAGACCATTAGATGCCTTCGATTTAAATAAATATTGCCCTTAGGTGTATGACTATAAAGTGAATGAGGATTGGTATCATTTATCTAGGTACAACGACCACCCTCAATTTATATCCACTAATAGACACATTATGCAAGGAATGTTAGATTTGAAAATGTGCCAATGGGTGGCATCAAATAATAGTTTGGTGGGAATTTCTGAAGTAATACAGCATGATCCCTATGAAATACTCATCGCCAATAATGGATATCAAATAAAAAGAGTAAATGTTAATAGAGGAGTTGTGAAGATTGTTAATTTAGATCAGGATATATCAAAATTAGTGATACAATCTGATGAAAATAAACAAATCCATTGGGAAGTAAAATATGAGCATCAGTTGTAATAATTTACTTTTTTTAGTGTATAACTTAAGAGGTTTAAGCACTTAGAATTTTTTAATAAAGAATTTGATAGAAAACAGCATAAATAAGTTTGTGTTGTTTTTTTGTTTTGTAGTCAAAGAAATTGAAATGACGATAATTTGCTATTTTGTTAATAACAATGGAAAGAAATAGACTATTAACAGCACGAATAGTGTTTAAATGGACGTAAATACTAATTTTGCTAACAAATGAAATAAATAGACAAGTAATTAAGTGTAATTGTTACCTAATTTTGAACTAAGCAAAAAGCAATTATCAACTAATACTAAGTATGGTGAAAGGGAATAAACTACTTTTTAAATTACTTCTTTTTATTCTATTCATAGTCTGTTCAAACGAAACTATCGCTCAGGAAGAAAGAACTATTCGTGGTATAATATACGATACAAAAGGGATTACTGTTCCTGGTGCATCTGTAGTTATACTCGAAGAAAATAGAGGTTCGATTTCTGATATCGACGGTAAGTTTACATTAGAAAATGTAAAACCCGGAGATGTTATTAAAGTCACTTTTATTGGTTACGAAAGTTACCAAATGAGGATTAAGGATGGAATGAAAGAAGAGGTGAAAATTTACCTCAAAGAAAAAATCCAAAAACTGGATGAAATTGTTGTCATCGGTTTTGGTGAGCAACGTAAAGAAGACCTGACAGGTTCTGTAGGTCGAGTATCTGGTAAAGAAGTCGAGAGATCGGTAAATGCCTCTTTCGAAAACGAATTACAAGGTCGTATGGCGGGTGTGCGTGTGGTAACCAATAGTGGTCAGCCCGGAGCATCTTCTTCGATTAGTATTCGTGGTGTTAACTCAATTGGTGGTAACAACCAACCTTTGTATGTGATCGATGGTGTACCAATGATGACAGACGACAACATGGGGTTTGCTCAGGAAGGAGGAGCTGGACAATCCGCTCTTGCAGACATTAACCCAGCAGACATTGCATCGATTGAAGTATTAAAAGATGCTTCTTCTACCGCGATCTACGGTGCAATGGGTTCTAATGGAGTTATCTTGATCACGACAAAGAAAGGTGATCTTGGAAAGGTGAAAACCCAAGTAAGTTCTAAGTATGGTGTGCAAAGGTTAAATAGGAATTTATTTATTCCTGTTCTAGATTCAAAAACGTTTCTTGATATGCGTAAGGAGATCGGACGAGGAAGAGAAGATTACAATCCAGACTCCTTAACTTCTACAAATTGGCAAGATATCTTATACAAAGATGGATCTATCTTCGATTTAAATGCTTCCGTGTCTGGAGGTAATCAGAAGTTTAACTTTATGGCATCCACGAACTATTATACCTCAGATGGTATCATTGAAAACTCAGGCTTCGACCGTATGTCGTTTAGAACGAACTTTTCTGCTGAATTAAGTAAAAAAGTGAGAATTTGGGCGAATGTATATGTATCACAATCATCATCTGGACAAGTAAACACAGGTACCGGATTTGATGCAGCAAAAGGTCAAGGTAGTGTAGTAATGCAAGCTATCCGAGCACAACCAACCATGAACCCAGACGGTACTTCTATCATTGACAATTCAAATAATTTAGAGTTAAGAAACTCTCCAACCCAATTGGCTGAAGAAAATATTATGCGTAATGCAAATGATATGATGACAAGTAGTTTAACGATGCAATATAAAATCAATAACAACTTCACATATCAAGCAAGAGGAGGTTTTAACTCGGGTACAAGAGAAAATAATTTTTACAGATCTAGTGTTTTAAATACTGTAGATGATACAAAAGGTTGGGCAAGAAGAAGATTTTCAGCCTATAACAACTGGAATGTAGATACAGATATGACCCATTATAAAAAGTGGGGAAAATTTGATGCAAGAACAATGGTGATGGCTTCAGCTAGATTTAGTGGAAATGAGTGGATGCAAATGGAAGCATCGAACTTTCCATCGGATGAAATGCTTTGGCATAATATGGGCGCCGGATTATTACAATTACCAAGTTCAAGTGGTTACGAACAAAGAACAATGTTGAGTTTAACTGCGAGATCTATTATGAGTTATGATAATCGTTATTTCTTAACCGCATCAGTTCGACATGATGGTGCTTCACAGTTCTCTGAAGGAAACAAATGGGCGACTTTCCCGGCTGCAGCTTTATCTTGGAAATTGAACAACGAACAATTCCTTAAAGATGTACAGCAACTTAATCTATTAAAGTTTAGATTGAGTTATGGTGCCAATGGTAACCCTGCCAACAGAGTAGGACGATCACTTTCTATTTTCTCCAATCAAAATGCTGTATTAGGTCATGATAAAAGTAGATACAGTGTATTTAGAGAAGCATTCTTTAGAAATGATCAGCTGAAGTGGGAGCTGACAAAAGAGCTAAACTTAGGTTTTGATGCAAGTGCATTTAATAACAGAATAGAGGTGACAGCTGATTATTATGTGAAAAATACAAATGATCTTTTGTTAGAAACTAACGTTCCTGCTTACACAGGTTTTAATACTGGATTGGTGAATATTGGCTCCCTTCAAAACAAAGGTTTCGAAGTAGCATTGACAACCACCAATATTGAAAAAAATGATTTCACTTGGATTACAAGAGGTGTATTTACAAGAGCAAAAACTTGGATTACATCTTTGAGAACTGATACATTAAATGCGGGTTATATGAATCCTTGGAACGGTGGTGATGCTACACAGCAACTAATTGCAGGCAGAGAATTAGGTACATTCTGGGGATACAAAGCAGATAGAATTTATCAATACGAAGATTTTAGAGAATTCAGAGGGTTATCTACAGAAGAAGCCGCTGTGAAATTCAGAAATGATTTAAAGAATGCAGGTTATCAATATGCTAGATTAGGATACACTCCATGGAAAGAAAATGAGGTGGGACAAGCCCTTTATCCAGGTCAACAAAAATATGTGGACCAAAATGGAGATGGGAAAATCGATGCCAACGATAAAATGGTCATAGGCACCGCCCAACCAGATTTTGTTTGGTCACTAGAAAATAGGTTTGAATATAAAAACTTATCTCTTAGCATCTTCTTTATGGGTGAACACGGGAGAAGTATGGCGAACTTAACCATGTGGCGACTTGGGTTTATGAACGGAATTGGAAACGTGACTCAAGAAATCTACGATAGAAGGTGGACTCCAGAAAATCCGAATAATCATACGCATGTAGCTTTGTTGGATAATAGCGCAACCAATCTTCCTTTTAGTGACATAGTTATTGAAGATGCCTCATTTATTCGATTAAAAAGAATTGATTTGATGTACCGCTTCAACTTGAAATCGATTACCGGTAACGTATCATTTGCTGTAACAGATCTGTATACATGGACCAATTACAGTGGATACAATCCGGATGTTTCATTAACAGGTCACAATGCTTTAAAGATGGGACACGATTATGGTGTATATCCGTTGCCGACTTCATATACTATTGGTTTGAACCTTACTTTTAATTAAGAAATGAATTATCAAAAATATATTTATATAGCTTTAATCACTCTATTGAGTTGCTTATCGGGTTGTTCAGTCTTTTTAAAAGAAGACCCTAAAGGGTACCTCACAGAGCAAGATTTCCCTCATACGTATGAAGGAGCAGTAAGCTTAGCATTAGCTCCGTATGAGAACTGGGTGAATGGTGGGTTTATCTATGGAAGATTCTTTTTACTATGGGACTCAGGGACAGATGATATGAGCCCAATCGGTAGAGCGAATGATCCTATTATTAGACCGTTTGTATTACACAACTTAACTTCTGATGAGCAGTTTTCTTATACTGCGGTTTGGACTCCACTTTGGAAAGGTGTTGCCGATTGTAATAGAGCCATTGATATTATCTCTCGCATGGAAGTAGGTGATATTACCCCTGAACAAAAGACAGAAGTAATTGGTGAAATAAGAGTACAACGTGCTTTATACTACTATCATTTGGTAAGAATGTGGGGCGATTTACCGTTTGTTGATCGACCTCTTAACCAAATGAATGAGTTAGAGAATGATAAGATAGAAAGAGTAAGTGCATTAAAAATTTACGAAGATCTTATTATACCTGATTTAGAATATGGTTACGAATATTGTCCAGATTTTTATCCTTCTTCTTTTGCAGGCAGAATGACAAAAACATCTGCGGCGGTCTTATTATCTGATGTATGTTTGACTATGGCAGGTTGGAGATATACTTCTCAAGGAAATTTATTAAAAGGAGATAATGCCTATTTAAAATTAGCAGAGGAATGGGCATTAAAAGCTTTAAATAATAAAGGTGGATTTGATCTTTACACTGTAGATGATACCAACCAAGGTGATGCTGCTTGGTTACCCTGGAGAAACCCTTTCTCTAAAGAATCAGTGGTTGAATTCGGTAACATGTCTGGTTTTGGAACTGGACAACAAGGTGAAGGTCTAACTGTAGTTACAGATGCAATGTTTTTAGGTGGAACTGATTTTTGGGGAATAAATGTTCCACAATACGAAGGAGCAGCTCGTGGTCTTTACATTCCAACTCCTGATTTATGGAGAGCATTTGAGGAAGGAGATCAACGCAAAACACATACTATGTTGATAAAAACGCTGAAAGCTAATGGTGATTCTGCTTATAGCATTCCATTGTATCATAAACTATTGGATCCTAAAATTTATAAAGGAGAAAGTGGTTTTCAACATAGTGATGGTGATAACAACATAGTGCTCTATAGAATTGCCGATGCTATTTTAAATTATGCAGAAGCTTCTAACGAAATCAATGGACCAACTGCTGAAGCAATTTTTCAGATCAATAGATTAAGAACTCGTGCTGGACTTACAGCCTTAGTGGCAAGCGACTTGGATCAAGATTCTTTCCGCGATGCTATTTGGCAAGAAAGAAGAGTTGAACTTAATGGAGAAGGGAAAAGAAAATTCGATCTCATTAGAACGAATCGCTTAAAGCAATTGGCTGATGGAAGAGATTTATATTATCATTCATCTGACAACCCAGAGTGGAAAGGAAACGGCGAAAGAGAAAATATTCTCATTAACTTTGTGTGTTTGCCTTATCCTCAGCACGAATATTTATGGCCTATTCCAAGACCAGAAATGACCTTACACCCTAATTGGAAACAAAATTACGGTTACTAATATGAGACAAAAAATGAAAAATATTATCAGTGTAAATATTCTATTGGTGCTCTTTTTCTTTGGATGTACTCAAACCGAAGAGGAAGCTATAAAACAAGAACCAAACGGAATTAGTATAAGTCCTTGGGAAGTTCCTGTATCTTTAAAATCCCAAGATACACTACAATTCATGGCCTATCATAAACCCGATTTTGAGGAAGCAACAGACATGATTTGGACAGTGGAATCTCCAAATGATGCCATTACAGTCGACGAATCAACTGGTCTCGTACATACACAAAACGATGGTTGGGCAATGCTTGTGGCTAGATCGGCAACAAGTCCTATTTCAGATACTTCCTATGTAGTCGTAAGTAATAAACTGGCTTCTGTAGATTTTATTGAACCTGTTGAAGTGGAGGTTGAAGGAGTTATTGGACAAACAAAACAAGTGTATGCTTTTACCACTCCGTACAATGTCTCTGATATGGGATTAATTTGGTATGAAGCCGATGAACCAGAAAAAATCACTGTCACTCGAGATGGTAAAGTAACTCCAAAAGTTCCAGGCTTAACTTATGTTTTGGCTCATACTATAAGAACTGAGGATAGAGAAAGAATCTCAACAGCCATTCGATTTGATGTTCAGCCAACCATAGCGGTAGAAGAGATTGTTTTTGCAGAAGAACAATTTGAGAAAACTGTTACAGAAGTATTCGATCTTGATTTTTCTGTACTTCCTGAAAACGCCAATGATACCATCTTTACGTACCATGTAGCAGACACGACAGTTATAGGTATACATCCTGAAACAGGACAATTGGTGGGTAAAAAATTAGGGTCGACTTATGTTTTTGTATCCAACGGTCAAATGCACTCTGATCCTATCAAAGTAATTGTAGAAGAACCAATTTTGGCAGAAGGAGTGACATTAACCAACCCTCATGGACCAATTCAATTTATTGGTCAGACTGTTAAGTTAGTCCCTGAATTTAGACCAGAAGATACTTTTGATAAAACAGGAGCTTGGACGTCTTCAGATCAATCAATTCTTATGGTTGATCAAGAAGGAAATGTAACATCAGTAAGTGATGGCGTAGCAAATGTTCACTTTGTATCGAATGATGGAGGCTTTGAATCAGATATTGATGTTGAAGTGAAGACTAGATTAGATTATATCATAGATGGAAATATTAATCCTGAAATTATTACAGAAATGCAGAATTTCAGAACATCAACATCCATTGCTATTACTTCTGATCGAAATGGTAACGATAAGGAGATGTTGAAAGTAGTGAAGAATGGTGCTCACGAATCGAAGCAGATCCTATTCTTAAATGGCAATATTCATAAAGACTACCAATTAGAATATTCTGTTTGGGTAAAATTAGAAACACCAGAAATCGAATTGGAGAAATATGATATTGCACTAAGAATCACAAACAATGCGGAGAACATCAGATATGATAAAGTGATTCCTGTAGACAATTCGGTATATGAGAAATGGGTGCAATATACTTTCAATTTCGACGATGTTCTTTTTGATCCTCAAGATTTTGGCCGAATAGAATTGATCTTCCAATACGGTGATCAAAGAGACGAAGGAATTGGCAAAGTATATTATGTCGATGAATTCAAAGGACCTGGTTTAGACCAAGACTAGAAATTCCATTGGGTATGTAGGGACGTTACACTGTAACGTCCTTACAAACCCTTTGATAAAACCTCTTGCAAATTTTCGTACAAGATTTTTTAAGTATAAAACCATTGATCAATCATTTTTTTAAAATCAAATTTTATCTAAATGAAAAGAACGCTTACACTCTTTATTTTAATTCTACTATCCATTTTTGGTTTTGAGGTTCAAGCTCAAATACAAGTTTTTGGTACTGATGGATTAATGGATCGACCCACTACTTGGGGTGCTTCTTCTGATGTCTTAAAATCATTCAAAGGCAAAGAAAAAGTGGTGCATTTAAAACGAAATCAAATAGCCTATGGAGGCGTATTGTTTGATACTTACTTAACATTTGATTTCTCTAAATCGAATACGGTAAGCTTTGAAGCCTATTACCCGACACCATCAAAAAAATTGGATGAGTATACATTAATGTTCGGTGTAAGAGTGAAAGGTGATCAGGGGGAACATCAAGTGTTACATAAGTTTGCAGTCAAATCATTTGATCAATGGGAGAAATATACGTTCACCATAGACCCTGATGATGGAATCGATTATCAATCGGTAGCTCTAATTATGCAGCCTGGAAGTAAGAATGGGGAAGGCGATGGTTTAGAAATGTATTTAACGAATGTGGAAATACCCGGTATTTCAGCGGATGATATCAAAGTGAATATCACCACAAATATGGAAGGAAATCAGATTTTACTTCAGAAGTATACGTCGCCTAACATTGTGTCTAAACTAAAAAAGCCTGTTTTTAAGGTGATTAAAAATGGATACAAAGTATTGGAGATTGCCTCTGTTAAAGCAGATGATGATCAAGTAGTGATTCAATTAGAATTGACGATTGGTCCTAATGATGATATCAAATTGTCTTTTGAAAAAGGGAGTATTTATGATGAAGCAGGACATACCCTAAAGTACTTTAAATATCAAGATGTAAAGAATAAAGTTCCTGTAACATATGACGTTTACACTGATTTTGGTTTAGCCAACAAATATCTGAACGGTCGCTACAGTGGTTACCGTGCAGATTTGCTGACAGTCACCGATCCAAAGTATAAAAATGGAAAAGTATTACAGGTAAAGAGTACGGAATTAAAGAGTTGTGCCGTTTTATTTCATCTTACAGAGCAGATAGACATCACTAAAGAGAAAATATTTAAGGTGAAAGTGTTTGTTCCATCGCCTAAAGAAGGTGTAGAAAAAGTAAAACTAGACCTTTGTTTTCGTCAAGATCAAAAGGCCGATAATCAGTTGGTCAAACAAGAAGTGATAAGCACGTTCGACAAATGGGTAGAACTTGTTTATGATTTCAATGGGGAACAGCCCGAGCAAAAAATATACAATTCAATCTGTATTTCTTTTAACCCCGACCCTATGTCGGAATACAAAAAACAACTCTCTTTTTACTTAAAGGAACTACAAGGTCCCATAAAAACAATTAACTAAAATAACAGAATCGAAATGAAACGATTATTACCTTTTATTAAAATGATGGCTGTAATGCTATGCATTGCACTATCATTTAATGCAAACGCACAAAACCAATATACTTATTGGAATGTCAACGGTAAAAACGTTGGTGAATTAACTTCCTTGAATCGTGTTACAGGATCAGAAAGTAGCGATCCTACAGGCGAAAGCTGTTATAAACAATACACAGTTATCCGTTCTGATGCACAAAGACCTTATCTTAATTTTGATTTGGATGGAGTGATTGATTTCTCGGATTCCAAGGAGATTAAATTAAAGATGTTTACGTTTTCTCCCGATAAACCAGTAACAAATACAACCCTTGCTATTGGTTTATATGATAAAGAACTTTCTGCAGAAAAGTTAGCTTATGCTACGGTAGAAAATTTTGATGAGTGGGTGGAATACACTTTTAATTTTGACGATGTAAACACTGAAATAGCATTCTCTACAGTACGTGTTTATTTTAACTTCGACGACAAATCGGGAGAGTCAAATAATATGATCTATGTGTTGGATCATATCACAGGACCTTTGGTAAAACAAGACATGATCAATACAACGGCTTCAGTTTTAGAGGACGGCCGTCGTGTTCAAATCAACTTCTTAAATCATACGGAGTTTGCTCAATTTTTTAATCCAACTTTCAAAGTATTCAACGAAGCAGGATCAGAACTATCTGTTCGTCAAACATCTATTCAATCTGCTTTTATTGAATTGCTATTGAATGAAGAAGTTCAAATCAACGAGAAATTGACTTACAGCTTTGTTGGTGGAACTGTTTCAGATATAGATGGATTAGTTTTATCTCCTTTTGCAGGAAAAGAAGTAATGAACAATTCTAAGATAGATGAGACTAATTCACTACTTTATAAATTTGGTCAACCTTCTTTATTGAACTTAGGAAATCCATATCAATTTACTTTAGAGGAAACTGCTAAAGATCCTGTTAACCCGTCTGAAATTGCCGGTAAATTTGTCAGAGGTGAATCTCAATGGGTAAATATTGTTTGGACATTATCAAAAAATCACGAATTTGATTTTACTTCATCAAAAACATTCTCATTTGATGTTTATTTAGAGGATATCAATAAGTTAGATTTAAATAAAAAGGTAAATATTGGTTTTAGAAGATATGATGCTGAGGGGAATCGTTTACCTGATTTAAATCTACCAAATCACCAAAGCATTACTTGTTACGGAAATTGGGCAACATATACTTTTGATCTCTCAGAGTATACGATGGACGATTTAAACGGCATTACCGATGTGTTATTCTATATCGCTCCGTCAGATGACAATTTGAAAGGTACAGGTTTGACGGGGTATATCAACAATGTTCGTGGACCTAAAATCATTTCTGATGAGTTAGTGGCTTCTGCATCATTAAGTCCAATGAACAATAAAGTTTTAGTAGACATTGTATCTTTTGGCGAGTTGACAACAGTAACTACTCCAGATTTTACGGTAACAGAAAATGGTCAGCCTGTAGCTGTGACTATGGTGTCTAATACTGAAAGACAATTAGTATTAGAATTGGAAAGAACATTGGACATGGATGCCGAAATTGTAGTGAGCTATAATGCGGATAATGGTAAAGTTCAGGACGAAAATGGTTTTGTGTTGGCTTCTTTCACTCAGAACCTGAACGAACAAAAAGTAGTAGTAGAAAAAGAAATGGAAAATGGTGTTTTCTATTTCTATGATGGGTCAACAACGAATCCATTGTTCAACGTAAACCCAGTAAACCAAGTGGTTGAAGTAGTGGATAATCCATTCCCTACCGCTGAGGTGGCTGATGCAAAAGTCTCTAAGATTGATCGTAAAAAAGGACATAGAGCTATTCAGTACATGAATCTATTGGATGGTGCGACGATTTATGGAGACAGAAACCTGAAATTCTCTATCTATGTATATCAGGAAGGTCAAGCTGAAATGATCAGACAAAATGTATTGCAATTCAGAATATTCACTCCTGGTAGAGCGGGTAACATCGTAGAAAGATTAGATGTAGTGAAACAAGACGGATGGGTGAAATATACTTTTGATTTTACAGATTTCGTAACCAATAACACCGACGGTTCATTAGTAAAAGAATCTGTATACGATACTTTTGAGTTGACTTTTGGTGAAGATATTGGAGATGGTGGTTCAGACGCGACTATCGAGAGCACAATTTATTATGCCACCAACTTCTTTGGACCACATGTACAATCGGATGGAGATGCTTCATTGTATTCATTAATGTCAGATGATATGTATTTGGACGGATTATCTGAAGGAACGAAAAACTTTACAATCGATGTGACTTATGGTGCTGAAGTACCTCAAATTTCAGCTGTTGCTAATAATAAAGAAGCAGTAATTGATATTGCTCAAGCAAATTCACTAAGCGAAAATACAGTGGTGACGGTGACTTCAAAAGATGGTAACACAACTGAAATTTACACCATCACTTACAACGAAGCTGCTCCATCTATGAATGCAGATTTAAAGGAGATTTCATTAAACGGTTTTGCAATAAGTAACTTCGATCCTGCTCAAACAGAGTATACAATTACCTATTTACGTGGAGAAACAACAGTTCCTGAGGTCGATGCTATGGTGGCTGATGAAACGGCTACTTATTCAATAGATGCACCAATGGAAATTCCTGGTGAGACGGTTATTACTGTAACTGCTCAGAATGGAGATGAAAAAGTATATACTTTACATTTCGAATGGACAACAGCCTCAGATATCAATACGGTAGAATACATAAAAGTAAATGATGTGGCGATTGCAGAATTCGATCAGAATACTTTAATGTATGAAGTAACTTACCCTTATGGAACGACAGCTATTCCTACGGTGACATCTTCTACAACAGATGAGTTCGCATCTATAGATATTACACAAGTACCAATGATGCCGGGTGATGCAACTATTGAAGTAACTGCTCAAGATGGATCGGTAAATACATATACTGTCAAATTCTTATTAGGAGCACCTTCCACAGATGCCACTTTAGCTAGTTTAAGCATAGACGGTCAGCCACTTGATAATTTCTCTGCAGATGTATTCGAATACAATGTAGAATATCCGTACGGAACAACTACTATCCCAGAATTATCAGGAGAAACTTCTTTTGTAGATGTAGCGAATGTAGAAACAAACCAAGCCACTGCTATGCCTGGTTCAGCAAGTATTGTTGTTACTGCGCAAGATGGTGTAACAATGTTAACATATACAGTAAATTACAATTGGGGTGATCCTTCAACAGATGCATCTATCACAGCAATTTTATTGGATGGTGTAGCCATGGAAGAATTCGAAGTAGCTACTAATAATTACGAAGTGATGTTACCTGCAAGTACAGAGACTTTACCAGTGATTACGGTGACAACATCAGATGAGAATGCTACTTATGAGGTGTCTACTCTTGAAGGTTTGGAAGGTGAAGTAACGATTACAATTACTGCACAAGACGGAACAACGACATCAACTTATTCTATCAATTTCTCTTTAGAAGTATTATCTGATAATGCCAACTTAACTGCCATTTTATTAGATGATGTAGCCTTGGAAGGATTCAATGCAGATGTTTTTGATTACGAAGTAACGGTATCAGCATTGCAAACAGTTACTTATACTTTAGAAGATGAAACAGCTTCTGTTGAGGTGGTACAAGCAACAGTCTTTGGAGAGAAAGCAATAATTAAAGTAACTGCAGAGGATGGTGTTACAGTAAAAGAATATACTGTATTGTTTAAGCAGCTAGCACCAACTTCTATTAACGATCTATTTGCGGATATCAAAGTATATGGTTTTAACCAAGTGTTGACGTTATCATCAAAAGATGGATTTAGAAACAATGCTGTAAGAATCTTTAATACAAACGGACAGCTAGTGCATCAACAAAAAATTGATGGTACTAAAGTTCAAATCAAAAACTTGAGATCTAGTATCTATATCGTTCAATTAGAAATTGACGGTCAGGTATATGTTCAAAAAGTGATGTTATAAAAACACTAGAATCATTCACACTATCAAAGTGATATTCTATTTATAAATTTTATTTTCCGTATCGAAAACTAGGCTTATCACCTTAGTTTTTGATACGGATTTCTCCATTACAAAGCATCCACATATTTACATTCTGTTTGTCCTGAGTGATGCAATTTGTTCACCAATCCCCATTTTTAAAGCAAATAACCAATTTTTGAAAGTTTCAGACCAAACTTTAAGTGTTATTATCAAGATATTGCCACAATGAATTAGACGATTTGAACAACAATTTTTTGTGATGATGAAATGTATTAAGAAAATTATACTACTTATATTTTGTTCTTTATTTATGATGAATGCCCAAGCACAAACTTGGGAACAAATGCATGCTACTAAGGGTGATGCAATCACTCATTTCAATGAAGATAAGTTTGGCTTGTTTATTCACTGGGGGATTCACTCGGTATTAGGCGGCATGTACAAAGGAGAAAGGATGGACGATATCGAAAGTCCAGAACCTAATGATGCCTGCTGGATTCAAGCGAGAGCAAGAATTCCTAGAGTTGAATATAGAGAGCTAATGGGACAGTTTGATCCGGTTAATTTTAATGCAGACGAATATGTTTCTTTAGTGAAAGAAGCAGGAATGAAATACATCGTGATTACCTCAAAACACCACGACGGTTTTGCCCTTTGGGATTCCAAAGTAAGTGATTTTGATATGGGATCTACACCAAGTAAAAGAAATTTGGTGAAGGAGCTGTACAATGCTTGTGAACGTCAAGGAATTGACTTTGGGGTGTACTATTCTCACAATATCGACTGGAATGATGCACATGATTGCAACATCAAATTCTTCTGTGACGCAACAGATGAGGTTTGGCCAGAGCCTGCCGATTTCAAAGGGAAAAAGCGTAGACCAATGGGAGCCAACTTATGGGATCCAAGTGAGAATACCTTCGATCAATATTTAGTCAATAAAGCCTATCCTCAAGTAAGAGAATTATTAGAGATGTTCCCGAATATGAAGTTCATGTGGTACGACTTCGCCCACTTCTTATCCAAAGAACAAAGCTTTAAATTTTATCAAATGGTGTATCAATTGAATCCAAATGTGATTGTTACTGATAGAGTAGGTCACGATTTAGGCGACTTCAATATTCCCGGAGATAACAAAATTCCTAATCCTGAAGACATGGGAGGAAAGCATTGGGAAACAGTAGGTACATTCAATAATTCATGGGGGTACAAAGAATACGATAAAGATTTTAAATCGCCTTATGAGTTGATTTATTGGATTACAGCCATTGCCAGTAGAGGTGGAAATTATATGCTTAACATCGGTCCAAAAGGAGACGGAACTATACCACAAGAAAGCGTGGATAACCTGAAAGAAATTGGTAAGTGGATGAGCGTAAATGGTAAAGCCATCTATGGAACAAAAATGTGGAAAGTGAGTAGAGAAGGAGAGGATGCTCAGAAGATGTTAGGCACAGGCCATAGAGCCGCACATGGATTTACTTCCAACTTTACTACATCAGATTTTTGGTTCACATCCAAAGGAAACAAAGTCTACGCAATCGCTCTAGAAAGAGACAAAACAGCCTTAATTAAAAGCTTCGCCGACGAAGAGATCAAAGAAGTAAAATTGTTAGGTTATGAGAAAAAACTGAAGTGGGAACATACGTCTGAAGGCTTAAAAGTAACGCTTCCAAAGAATAAGACCCAACAAGTTGGTTTTACTTTAGAAGTGACCTTATCTAATAATGAATCTACTAAGGTGAAGTAGGGTATAAGTGACCAAACCGCTAGTCTCTCGATATATCAAGAGAAGAATTAGAGAGTAGTTCCTTAGTCGATCTCTAAGTCAACTACTCATCGCCAAGGAGGGGTGCAACCCCTCCGGCTGATAGTGTATGTTGATATTCTGCTTCAAGGGCTAACACCTTATGAACTGAGTATCTTCTCACCCCACAAACCACAAAAAAAAATCAAATGGAAAAAATATTCACCCTATTCCTCTTCCTCCCCATCTTCGCTTTAGCACAAAAAGAGTCCATTTGGGATTTAGAGGAACTATACAAAACACCGAAGTACGAAGAAACCGATCTTGTCAACAAGAAAGGAGTTAAAAGTATCTTCTACGAAAGCATCGATTACAAAGGTAAACCCACAAAAGTGTATGCCTACTATAATATTCCAACGACTGAAAGACCAGAAAATGGCTACCCTGCAATAGTGTTAGTACATGGAGGTGGAGGAACAGCTTTTGAAGATTGGGTAAAAATTTGGAATAAGAGAGGATATGTAGCCATCTCAATGGATTTAGAAGGACATTTACCGTCTAAAAATCACCAAGACAGAAAGAATTTCGAAGGTTCAGGACCATCTCGACATGGTGTTTTTCATGATAACAACGAAGCATTACAAGACCAGTGGTATTATCAAGCTGTCGCACAAGTTATCCTAGCCCACTCTTTCTTAAGAGGTTTACCTGAAGTAGACACCAATAACATTGGTATTACCGGTGTAAGCTGGGGCGGAATGCTGACAAGTTCAATCGCTGGTATTGATGATCGCTTTAAATTTGCCATTCCAATTTACGGATGTGGATTCTTGAATGGTACAGATGGATTAATGGGACAGCATTTCAAAAATGGAAATCAAGCGTACAGAGATAACTTGTTAACCAACTTTGAAGCCGAAGCCTTTTTACCAAAGGCCACAATGCCTATCTTATTTATCAATGGCTCGAACGATGCACATTTCCCAATTCCAGCCATGATGTCATCAGCTAAGGCACCAAAATCAAAAACATATTTATATGTGGAAGATGGTTTAGGTCACGGTCACCCACCCGCTTGGGATGTAGAAGAATCGTATAGATTCGCCAATGCCATCATCCATAATTTACCTTTAATGGATATTCAGAAAACCACTTGGGATCACTCAAAAATGGATTTTTCAGCCGTTGTAAAAGGAGTAAGACCTAGAAAAGTAACAGCCTATTACACCTTTGATAAAGGCAAATGGCAAAAGAGAAGATGGAACTCCACACCAGGTAATATAAAAGGCACAAAAGTGAATGCCCCTATTCCAGAGGAAGCCACAGCAGCTTATCTAATTATTAGAGATGTAAAAGGTATGTCCTTAACTACTGAAGTCATCTTTGATACATCAGATAAACAAACGATGAAATAGTAGATCATCCATAAAAAAACAATTTACATTATTACATGTACGGACGTTGCTCTGCAACGTCCCTCAAGATTTAGTGCATAATAGATAAATATAATTTTAATACATTCGATTTTTCAAAATCATAAAAAAGACTCAATAATGGTTGAGTCTTTTTTATTATCGTATACATAAATAGTATAGGGTTATCAAGACGTATTCTATTTATGTGAAACAATATGAGTAAGTTATCTCGGAGACAAATTATTTGTATTCTATATTAGAATTGCTTCAAATCTGCTTTGAATATTAATAGCCGATTGGTAAATTGAGGAAATAATTATTATTAATTAATAAACGCCATGGTGTTTATTTAATGTTAATCTTAATCTATCAACAAACTACTTGTTAATAAATGAAACTTCAACTATTACCTTTACTACCAATATTACTTATTACAAGTTTAAGTATCTCAATTGCAGATCCGTTTAATAATTACAATAATTCAAGATTTCTTGATTCAGAATCGGATTCTTTAATTTCTCATATTAGACAAACAACACCTATAAGAAAGAAGTATTTAGATTACAAAAAAGCTTTTCCTTTCAAATTGTCTTTAAAAGAAATGTCATCAGATGTTTTAGGTTTAATAAAATATACCACTATTGATAATTCAAATAGAACTTTAGAAACAGAATCAAATAGATACTCATTGTTAGATCATTTTGAAAATGATAAGACATTCTATTTTAGAATCATAGAAGAAAATGAATATTGCTGTCGAATCATCTATTTAGTGTTTTATGACAAATTAAAATCCCAAGTTACAGGTTTGTCTCAATTTGGTATATATGGCGGAGATGGTGGTTGGGAGACATCTTCAACTGAAAATTGGGAATCTGAATCAATATTAACTTTAAATAAATTAGTTATTAATGATTATGATAATGTAGATGACTCTTATACAGAAAGAAAAGATTCATTAACCTATAAGTATGAGATATTATCATCAAACATTAATGTCACATTATTAGATAGTGTTAGGACAGAAAGAATAATTAGGTAATTACTAATCAAATTTCATATTTTAAGTAATACATTTAATATTAATTCAACATTATAACAAACTGATGAGAAAACTTACTTTTTTGATAGCATTTTTAGCTACAACAATCGCATTAAGTGCTCAAGATATTGACTCTGATAGTTATTATCCGCTGTCTATTGGGCAAAAAAAAACACTAACTTGGTACAATAATAAATATCAAGAAGTAATAAAAGATACTGTAAATATTAGCGGGAAAAGATATACTATAATTTCACAAATTTTCTCAAAAAATAAGGTGATAGATTTGTTTATGAGGGTATCAAATGATACTGTTTATTTTTACAACACAAAAAAGAAGTTAGAAATACCTTATTTTGGTATTGCTCCTAATGTTGGAGAAAAAATAGGAAATGGAGTAGTTTTAAATAGAGAAGCAAAGTTGAAAACACCTTCTGGAACATTAAAAGAATTACTTAAAATTGAGATGAACTATCCAAATGGTGCAAAGGATATAAGGTATTACAAAAAAGGGTTAGGTTTGGTTGCGGTAAAAAATAAAAAAGGGTTGATTTGTTATTATATCCCAGATTAAATAAATGCCTATTAAATCAAATAAACTCCGATTAAAGTTGGTTCAACCATTAAAAAGTTTAATAATTTCATTGTTCTAGAATCTAAAAAATGAACACAGACATACTGATAAAGTCAAAACTATTCTCAGCCTATCCAAATGAAGAATTAGATATTAACCCAGGAAGATTTGGAAAGAAGCTAGGTGAATTTGTGAGTAATGCCCTCAAAGAAAATAATATTGAAACTGCAGACTTATATCCTACAGATTATTGCTATGAGTTGAGAATCGATCAATATGAATTCAAAGTATATATCTTAACGGGAAATATTGATGGTACAGATAATGAATTTCTGATATCAATCGAACCCAAAAAAGAATATATAAGAAAATGGTTTAGGAAAATTTCTACGGTTGATATAATTATGAAAATCCAAAAAACTATTAATGACGCTTGTAAAGATCATCCTGATATAGAGGTACTTTAGATACAATAAAAAAAGAGTTTACATATGATTTTATCAAGACGATTAATTTATATCAACTCACATCAATTGAAATACTTACTTATAGTTTTTATTTCAGCCCTTTTGTTTATTAGTTGTTCAACTTCCAAAAGAAGAATACATCAAAATTCTATAGTAATTGAAAAATTGGGAATGATGAGAACACAAAATGTATTAATTAGTGGGAAAATTAAAAATAATAAAACAATTGAAGCTACTAAGATTACATTAACTAGTACTAAGAATACATATTCTGAATTTTGTAACAAAAATGGAGAATTTAGTTTTGAATATATCTCTCCTGCTAAATATGAACTAAACATTGAAATAGGTGGATTTACTCAGTCCTATGATTCAATAGAATTTTTCCCTGGACAGATTTTGGAAATAGTGGTCGACTTAAATAATAATGAGAGCAGTATTACGCTCAATAAGTAACATATTTCAAAGTTTTTTTTGTTATGTAATCCGCTAATTAAATCATGCTTTTGTTTTTAACAACACAAACATTAATATCACATACAATAGACAAAATCAATACTAATCAAATGACATTTTTTATATTACTTTTAATAGCTTTTATCTCAATTTTTTCACTCCCTGTAATTTTAGTTCAATTACAAGCCAAACGATTAAATGCGAAAATAACAATAAGTGAAGCATTTAAATTAAGAGCTTCGAAGTCTGCATCAGAAAAACTTTTTAAAGGTTTAGCTATTGTTCAAGAAAACAATTTTAATATCAGTTTAAGTGATTTAGAGACGTTACATTTGGCAGGGGGTAATCCAGAGAAAGTGATGACTGCCTTACTTAAATACAGAGATATCAAATCCTTGAGCTTTCAAAAATTATCTGCATTGGAACTTGCTGGTTTAGATTATGAAGCAAGTATTGAAGACTCGCTAAAAGACAAGACTTTAAGAATAGAAAGTTTAAAAATAGGACAGTTTGTAATAAATTATGAAGCAGTATTTTCTAATAGAATTGGATTAGGACTAGAAGAAAATCAGAATGAAAATTTAGAAAGTAAAATTATCGATAGACTGACTAATTTCTTAATGAATTGGGAGGGAGAAGATAAATTAAAAATGCAGCATTATATTTTGACGAATGTATTAAATGTTGAATATTGGGATCGCATTTTGGTGTAGATGTAAAATCGCAACATTTGGAAATAAACTAAAGCAATAGCTAAACTTAAGTTACCAAAATGCTCACACATTTTTTATCATAAATGATAAGCAATATTAAAAGAAGATTATGAATGTAAAACAGCTTAAAAATTACTCAAACAAATAGAGTTGATAATAATAACCAAACTCGTTAACGTTAGACTGAAGAATTCATACTTTAATTCTAGATCATAAAAAATAATGAGCTTAAAGGTATCAAGATTAATATTCTTTGTATTGTTCATATTGACAATATCATTGTCAGTATCAATTGGATATTTAATGTATAAAGATCAGTTAACTACTACTCCTTTAGTCAGAGAATCGACTACAAATGTTCTTTTAAATAATAACTTTTATATTGTCTATAAATCTTGTGATGATAGTTTAAGTTATTTCATTGAAAAGGATGATAATCAAATAAACATTATCGTTGATCAGAATAAAAAATTTAAAATAGGTACTATCATATCCCAAAACATTGATAGTGATTGCTATAATTCAGCTTCAGGTGTAAAAATAGAGGAAAGTAAAATGTACAACATTAAAAATGAAAGTACATCAAATTTAATATTGCAAGCATTTACAATTGATTTTGCTTTAATTTTAAAACTATTTGCGGTAGTAATTTTTCTTGGTATTTTCCTTTTAATTTTTGGAATTAGAATTCTTTATTTTATTAGAAAGGATAAAGTAAATCCTTAGACAATACTACTATGATATAGCCTTTTTGTTTTGTTCATCAATAGTCGATCCTTATTTTAGTAAAATATTACTCGATCTAACTTCAATTAAACAACAAAACATAAAATGAACTTCATCGAAAAAATATTCGGAAAGAAAAAAGATGAACCGATAAATACTAATGCTGATTTTTGGAATTGGTTCATCAAAAACGAAAAAGACTTTTATAAGATTGTAAAGCAAGATACCAACATTGAAAAAGGATTCTTTGATAAACTTTCTCCCAAATTAGATGAATTAAAAGAGGGGTATTTCTTCCTGTCAGGAATGTTTGATAAGAATACCGTAGAACTAATTATCACACCTGATGGTGATGTTAAGAATGTTGTTTTTGTCGAAGTACTTATAGCATCCGCTCCTAAAATTGATAACTGGAAATTTACGGCATTAAAACCAACTCTTGATATTAAAGATGTTAGCATTAATATGTCAGGATTAAAATTCAATGAAGAAAAGTTGAGCTTTTATGCTAATAATAACCCTGAATTTCCAGATGAAATTGACATCACGATTATTCATTCTGATCAAAATAGTGAAAATAGATCAGCAATAATAAATGGCGTTTATATCTTCTTGGATAATTATCTTGGTGAATTAAATTTTCTAGAAATCATTGACAACTTAGATTTTCAAGAGAGTAAGGATGCGGAACAAGATTTAATTCCCATCGGTAAACTCAAAGATTACATCACTTGGAGACAGAAGGAATTTATAGAAAAATACGATGGTATAAGAACAAATTCGGATAAAGATTTGTGCTCAATCCTTCAAGCTACTCTTAAAAATGGTAGAAAACTGATCGCCACTATAAATACTGATTTGATTACTTGGGACAGAAAAGCATCTCACCCTTGGATGTTGAATATCGAAATAAAATATGATGGAGAATCAAATAATGGAATGCCTGATGATAGTACATATGAAAAGCTAAATAATTTAGAGGAAGAATTACTAGAAGAGCTAAAAGACAAAGAAGGCTATTTATATATCGGAAGACAAACTGCAGACAACCTGAGAGAGATTTACTTTGCGTGTAATGATTTCAGAAAACCGTCTACAGTAGCTTATAGTTTACAGCAAAAATATAAGGATTCAGAAGAAATAGAATATGATATCTTTAAAGATAAATATTGGAAATCGTTAAGACGGTTTGATGTGAGTTAAATATGATTGTTATGAACCCCAACCTAAAATACATCAAACCACAAAGCGACCTCTACACCCAAGCCAAAAGAATACGTATTGAGTGTTTTTTTGAAGGAATGCAGAATGCTGAAGCTTTAATTAATGACCCTTATGAAAAAGAGGGGATTCACCTCGTGCTCCTCGACAATTTGGGGAAAGTGATAGGGACCGGAAGAATACATACGGAGGGTTCGATTGGAATAATTTCTCAGATGGCTGTTCAAAAGGAACATCAAAAAGTGGGGGTGGGAAGAATTCTATTGACCGAATTAATAGATAAATGTAAATCTCTCGGTATGGATTGTATTGAGTTAAGTGCAAGAGAAACCGCCCTTCAGTTTTATATTAAAAACGGATTTCAGCCTATTGGAAATAGATATCCTTCTAAGAAAACAGGGATAATACATCAGAAAATGAGGCTTGATAATTTATAGATTTCTAAATTCCTCCTTTGTGGAAATCTAATTATATTTACCTTAGTTAAAGCAAACTTAAACTTCATGTGACAAGCTCCCAGATGAGTGGAATCATATAGCTAATCAAACAGAAAATCATGAAAAAATCAATTCAACTGACCATCTTCATCTCCATCATCTTGACATTATCAAGCTGTTTTCCCGAAGGCTTTACAGAACAAGCCAATCAAAAATTTGGAGATCAGCATTTTAAAACAGCTATTTCACTAATAGAGTTACATCACATTCGTGAAGGTGAGTACCCTGAATCACTGAAAAGTTTAAAGTATACCGGAGATTGGGACGTTATGATTTACCAATCGGTAAAATATAAGAAGCTTGAAGAAGGGTATCAATTGGATTTAGTCAATGGATGGGTAGGAAAGCCAAACAACCTTAGCTATCCTGATGAATTTTGGAAGGGTTTGGGTTTGGTGAAGTCTAATTTGAAAAAGTGATAACCCTAATTCTCGATCGATTCAAGTTTGTTCATATTAGACCCTAATAATTTGTAAAATAACATTATCCAAAATGAATAAATTCACATTCTTCTTTTTAGTATTATTAGCCAACTGTTTAGTCACACAAGCTCAAAAACACCCTTTTGATAATTTTTTCAATAAAACACTTTCCAAAAATCAGGTAGAAGAAGACTTAATTATTTTAAGAAAAGGACTTGAGAAAATACATTCAAGCCTTTATCAATATATCTCTAAAAGCGAACTTGATGCGTTATTTGAAGAAGCTTCGAAATTTGATGGTGACAAAGTTCAACTTCAGGATTTTTATAAAACAATCAGCTTTATTGCTGCGTCAGTGAAGTGTCAGCATACTATTGCTACACCATCAGATCATTTGATATACAAGATGCAAAAGAAAGGGAAGTTTTTTCCGCTGAGAATTTTCTGGGAATTCGATCCTGTTCGAGCTTATGTCATTTTTGATTTTTCAAATGAAGCAAACCTACCTCCTGGAGCAGAATTACTAAGCATTAATGGAAAAAGTATTCAATCCATTTATGATGAAATGTTGCCTTATTTTCCAAGTGATGGTCATATTCTAAGTAATAAACATAGTCGATTTCAAGTAGGAGTGGACTTTCAATTTTGGTATTATCTTTTGATGGAACGACCTGATAATTTTCTTGTAGAGCTATCGAATGAGGGGGATGGAATTTTTACTAAAAATTATGAGGCAGTTACTTTTAAAGAATGGACGAAGAATTACAAGAAGTACTTATCTCAAAAAGATCCAACCGTTAGAAAGTACACGGATTATTATTCTGATAACGAAAAGTTGGACAGAAAAGCGCCAATCAGATATAGTTATTTATCAGACAGTATTGCACTGCTAAAAGTCTTTAATTTTGACGATTATGATAAATTCAACACCATAATTCCTGAAGCTTTTGAAAGCTTTGAAAGAAATCAGGTCAAGCATTTAATAATTGATGTGAAATACAATGGAGGAGGAAATGATATATTAGGCAGAAAACTTTTTTCATATTTAATTCAAGAACCTACCCCATACTTTGATTCTCTTTATTCAAGTTCAGGAATATCTGATACTACTTTTCTTTTTACACATACCGATAAAAATGTAGAATGGTATAATTACACACTTCCGTTAGTCGATAAAATGAATGATGGACGTTTTGCCACAAAACCTTCTGTGAATGAAGGCCTCAAGATTCAACAACCTAGTAAAAACAATTTCAAAGGAAAAGTTTACATTCTGATGAACGGGAGAAGTGCATCAACTACATCAGAATTTTTGGCTGCCACTCATTATAATCAATTAGCCACATTTATTGGGGAAGAATCTGGAGGAGATTATCATGGTGGAAATGGAGGTGACTTTGCTAAATTGAAATTACCTAATTCAGAAATTCTGATTCATCTACCTCTCACGAATTATGTGATGAATAGCAAAGAGAAACGTTTTATTGGTCGTGGGACATTGCCTGATTATCCTATTAAACTAAATATAGATGAGTTTTTGGAAATGAAAGATCAAGAATTAGAAGAGGCTTTGAGGTTAATAAGACATAGATAAATCAAAGAGATCAAATAATTAGGTCTTCTTCAAATAGAATTAAACCCAGTAAAATCTTTAATTTTTTAGTTAAAAATGTCTTAGTTTTGGAATAATAAGGATCATCTCAAATTGATTTTTAGAATTATTTTTGTTCCATGAGCAAATTTTATTTTATTATTATCACTTTATTATTTGGATCAATAACAGCTTTTGCACAGGTAGAAGCACCATCCAAATTACCTTCAGAAAGATTAGAAAGCGAATTTTTTACAGATAACACAGATTCATATTCAGAAGCACAAAGAATTACTTTAAGTAATAATCCTGGAGATGATTCTCCCACTTTGCAAGGGCATATAAATGCTCTTTCTAAATCAGGTGGTGGAGTTATTACGATTCCAGAAGGTACATGGGAATTAGGAGAAATAGTTCTACTTTCTGATGTTCACCTTATGTTTGATGAAAATGCTATTGTTAAACCGGTCTTATCAAACAAAACTGACAAGTCAATTTTTATTATGGGTTTTGCAGGTGCAAGTATTTCTAATATTAGTATTAGATCTCTTAGCGGACAATTTACTATTGATATGTCAGAAATCTCCTACGATTTGAGAGTTTTGCCTTTTAATGTTAAAGACCTTGAGAATTTTATGATTGCGGGCTGTCATGTAATCGATAAACGCACAGTACATTCTACAGTAAATTGTGGGGTAAGTGCCAACAATGGCGTTTGGGCAGGAGCAAGATTAGGATTGGTGAAAGATATTACCGTTGAAAATGCCCATGATGGATACGGGGCAGTTCAAGTGAGAGTGGGCGATCGTTTACATTTCAAGAACATCATTTCATTAAGTGGAGGAGCAACGTTAAGAATTGAAACTGATGCTCATGAAACATCAGGTTACAATGCACCAAGAGAAATTACTAGAATTTCGGAGATCTCTGGATACAATATCAAATGTAATGAAGGAAATTCGGCAGTAATGATCCAACCTTGGGGGATAACTAATGGATGGTTTGATGTAGAAAAAATAGAGGCGACAAGTTGTATGGCTACTGTCAGAATTGATAGAGCTTTTGTAGATAGAGATGCAGATGATATTGGTAGTTTTGATATAGACTCTAGAATTACTGATGTGACAAGTACATATGGCTTGAAAGCCCATATTAAAGATGGAAATTTTAAATCAGTGCCTTGTCATATGCGTGATATGATGAATGATACACCTGTTGAAGGAACAGGAGGACGTTTCTTTGAAGGACCTACAATTGCTCCAATATTATATACTGCTAGCAGTGTGGCGGATGAGGATCCTAGATATTACAAAGTCCATATACCATCAGAAAATGAACTCGCTTCAAAATCATTTAATTTTCCAGAGAATTCATTAATTGTTTCAAGATGGAGTAATACAAATCAGAACTGTACTTCAAATACTGACATTATCTCTGTTAGCAACCTAGAAATAAATCCATCAATATTAAAAATTGGTATAGGAGAAACTGATAATTTAATTCAAACAATAAGCCCGACAACAGCGACTAATCAAGGTGTTAGTTGGACCTCTGCAGATGAATCTATTGCTTATGTCGATCAATGGGGAGCCGTAACGGGTATTAATAATGGTAAAACAATAATAACTATCAATACGACTGATGGGAATTTTATAGCAACTGTACCTATTTATGTGGGGGATGCTATTCTGAATATTGAAAAGGAAGTGAATAATAGCTTACATATCTATCCAAACCCTTATAATCACAAGGATTTATACATAGACTTCAACAACCCCATGAATAATGTTTCTATGTCAATTCACAATATTAATGGGGAACGTGTTTTTTATAAGTACTATTCTGGCTTAATGAAAAGTATCCATATTAGTGATTCTAAGTTAAAGCTTATGAATGGTCTGTATATAATTAACTTAAGAAGTGACAACTTTCATATTTCAAGAAAGTTAGTTGTTTGTCCATAAGTAAATTAGTTTAGATGAACATGTAATGACTCGAATAATTTATAACTAAGAGTCAAGTTTATAATCTAGGTTCTCATGATGTTCCAATTGCTTCTAGAATAAAGAAACTGATTGAGGACCTAGATAATTCCTGAAGGGATTTTGATAAATGGAACAGGGTGAATAGGGTAAGATAGGTTTAATAGTTATGTCAAATTTGAGAATTTGGAGTCTTGTTCAATAAATGGAAAAAGATCAACCACTTATTTTCGAACACAATCCCTTAATAATCGTACAGCTTTTTTAAAAACATGAAAACAATAAATACCAAGCTATTATGTTAAAGTGTTTCTATCTCTGTATCCTCATTTGCTCAATGGAATTGGTTGTTGCTCAAACACCTTTAAATTATACACAACAGCTCACTGCCTCAGATGGACTTTCTTATAATGATGTCACTTTTACGTTCGAAGATTCTAAAAAATACTTGTGGGTTGGTACATTTTATGGATTAAATAGGTACGATGGATATGATTTTACGGTATATAAAAACTCTTCAAAAAATACGTCATTAATAAGCAACAACATCCGATGCATAACCGAAGATTCCAAAGGTCGTATATGGATTGGAACTGATATGGGAATCTCTGTTTATAAATATTCCTCGGATACATTTACAACAGTGTTATCTTCCTCCGATGACTTTGCTCCAACCAAAGGTCTTTTTGTTAGTAAATTAATCGAAGAGCCGAAAAGTAAAAACATGTATTGCTTTACAGAACAGAATGGCATTATTGTTTTTGATTCAGCGTTTCAATTCGTTCGTGAATATCACTTTCCAGATAAAGCATTTTACAAAGAGGTGTCTATTAATGATGCTATTATATTAGATGAATCTAATTTCTTATTAAGTGCCATGAAAGGGCTTGTTCATTTCAATAAAAACACTCAAAAATTTGTTAGAATAATTGATCCGCAAATTCAGTACTCCAATTCGATTCTCGGCTTTGATAAGAACAAAATCTTAGTAACACCCCATTTAGGTTTCGCAATATTATCTTACAAAATAGAACACAATACGTTTTCGTATACTCTATTATCTAAAGATCTTCAATCCTATCGTTTTATTTCTGCAACCATAGATAACCTGAATAATCTATGGTTCGGGACATTCAATAATGGCTTGATTCGTGTAAATAATTTAAACAAAGTACTAGCCGCCAAGCCAACAACAATTTCAAAATTCGAACTAGAAAACGAACTTTGCAAAGTACGTCATATACTACCAACCCAAACCAATACATGTTGGGTATCTACAAGGGAAAATGGGGTGTATAAATTTGACTCCGAAGATAAGCCGTTTCATTATGTCGACGACCATTTCAAAACTAATCCGGGTGTTTATCCGAACAAAATAATTACATTTTCGGTGTTAGACAGTCAACGGGTATTTGTCAACCCAAACTCGAAAGAATTAGAACTGTTAAATACCACAACTAAAAAAAATGAGGAAAAATATGCCGACTTTTCAAGTTTTTCATCTGCTAAACTCAGTAATATATTTATTGATTCTAAAAAGAATACATGGATTCGATATGCGAATAATACAATTATCAAATTAGAGAACAATAATAAAAAATTCGATATTATTCAGCATGAAAACCTCCAAAAACAATTTAATTTTAGAGAATTTGTGGAAGATTTTTATGGGAATATATGGATTCACTGCCGTGATTACGTGTATAAACTTTCATTGGATGGTAAAGGAAAGCTGGCAAATTGCGAAGTACTTAAAATGCACCCGTTTTTTATTGATAATAACTTTCCAAAAGTTTCTAAAATTTATCCAGACCCCCTTTTGCCGTATATCTGGCTTGGAAGCAATCAGAACGGATTGTACCGAATTAAACTGGAAAAAGAAAAAGCTTTAAACTCTCTTCCAATAGAGCAGTTTTACACTTGCGAAAATGATAAAAGCACATTAATTGATAATTTTGTTACTACCATAAAAAGAGCACCAAATAAAGATTTATGGGTCGGTACACAGGGTGGGCTATGTAAAGCAATTGAAGGAGAAAGAACTTTACAATTCAAACGCTATACAGAACAAGATGGATTAACATCGAATATTATTAAAAATATTCTAATTGATAAAAACAGCTGTTTGTGGATACCAACCAATTTTGGTTTGAACTACCTAGATCCTTCTCAACAAAGTATTCGAAAGTTTTATAAAGAACAGGGTTTACCCTTTGATGAATTTAGACCTGGGTCTGCAATACTTGATAATGACATCGTTTTATTGAGTTCAGATTACGGGTACTTTTATTTCAATACAAATATTGGTAAAAAGGTAGCAAAGGAACATCCTATATTGCACTTTGGTAAGTTGAAGGTGTTTGGTACCACCATTTCCCCTGGTGACACTGTTGATAATAGAGTACTTTTACAGAAGAACCTGAACAATACACAGAATTTACAATTAAATCATAATGAAAATAGTTTTTCGATAGAACTGATTTCTCCTCATTATTCTAACCCTAATAGTTATTATCTTAAATATCGTTTGCACCCCATTAATACAGAATGGGTAAAGGTTACAAGCAACAACAAATACATTCAATTTAATGCTTTACAAACCGGTAAATATGTGTTTGAGGCTATGGCCTCAAATTCGAATGGAGAATGGACAGATGTTCGCGAAATAGAAATTACAATTAATCCACCTTGGTGGAATACGCTAATAATGCGTATGGTTTACATAATTTTAGCCATTGTATTTATATACGGAATAATTAAATATCGAATGAAAATATTAAGGTTGCAACATAGCATGCAACTCAAGCAAATAGAAAAAGAAAGAGTAGATGAAATAAATAAGGCTAAACTTCAATATTTTTCGAATATATCGCACGAGATTAAGACACCGATTACATTAATTGCTGGTCCTGCGGAACTTCTTTTGAATGAGTATAGCAACCAACCGAAGCTATTGAAAAACCTAAGGATTATTCAGCAACAATCCCAAAAGGTAGTACAGTTGATTAATCAAGTGCATGAATTCCAGCAATCTGATGCTGTACATCCAAAATTAAATAATTCTCATTTTTGCCTAAATATTTTTCTTGATGAAATTATAGCAAATTTCGAATTCATGGCCAATATGCACGAAAAGCATTTGCTCCTCCTTCATCAAGACGATACTATTTTTGTGTATGCGGATAAGGATAAATTGGAAAGGGTTTTCAATAATTTGTTGAATAACGCTTTTAAATACACTCAACCGAATGACCGTATTGAAATATCATATCGAATAGACGATGTTAAATTATGTATAGACATAAAAGATACTGGCATTGGCATTACCGAAGAAGATATCCCACACATATTTGAGCGATTTTACAGATCCAAAGCAAGAAATACAATAAATGTAGAAGGAGCTGGAATTGGTCTTGCCTTTTCAAAACGTTTGATTGAAATGCATAATGGGGAAGTGACAGTTGAAAGTGTACCAAATGTGGAAACAATATTTACAGTTGTTCTACCAATAGTGACAAAAAGTGTATCTGAAGAAATATATCAAGAGGAAAAAGCGACATTAAAAGTTGAAAGAAGTACACCAACCGAAAATATCACGATAAATGCAAACGAGAAAAAACTATCAGTAAATGTAGCTATTCAAAAAGCTTCCGTTTATTTGGTGGAAGATAACGTTGAGTTGAGAGACTTTATTTCAAATAGCCTGAAAGATACTTTCGAAGTAACAGCCTTTAACAACGGACAGTTATGTATTGATGCGTTAGAAAATGAGTGGCCCGACCTTATTGTTAGTGATGTATTAATGCCTGAAATAAATGGTTTTGAACTGTGTCGTAAAATAAAATCAGATATAAAAACAAGCCATATACCCGTTATTTTACTAACAGCTTGTGCTGAGCTACCAGATAAAGTGCAAGGTTTGAGAGAAGGTGCCGATAGTTATATAACCAAACCTTTTGATATCCAATATTTGGTATCGAATATTGAATCGATATTAGTAACTAGAAAACAATTGCGGGAACGGTTCAATGTTAACATACCTCTAACACTTAAAGCAGAAGAATTCTCAGGTGCTGATGTTGCATTTATTGAAAAACTTTATGATTTAATGGAGAAAAATTTAAGTAATCCTGAAATTGATATGGATTATTTCGCAAGACACCTTTACCTCAACAGGTCCTATTTCTTTAAAAAAGTAAAAGCATTGACCAATCAAACTCCTTACGATGTATTAAAAGCATACAGAGTAAAAAAAGCGGCTGAATTTCTAACAACAGAAAATATGTCTATTGCTGATGCTTTTGTATCTGCCGGTTTTAAGAATCGGCCTCATTTTAACCGTGTATTTAAAGAGCATCTAAAAATGACTCCATCACAGTATGTTGAAGATTTCAAGAACAAGAAGACCTGAAGCCTTCTTTTTTGATCGACTAATTACTCAATGCAACCAACCAACATATAAAGAAAAAAGACCAAATAAGCTATTATACATTTGAACTTTAGAAAAGTTAATTGATTATTTTATAAAAATATAAATACCTGTAGTACAGTAAGTAGAGTGTGAGTATACGTAGAGTTCTAAGCTTTTTACTTACAGTTATATGTGTTAGAATCGATGTTCATAATATTGAAGGTGACTTAATAGTGATTTACTAAATTTTAACAGCTACACAATGAAAAGAATTATTTTACTTATACTAGCAAGTATATTATGGACAGGTATTTATGCTAAGGACTATTATCTTAGCAGTGTATCTGGTAGTGATACAAACGTAGGAACAAGTACCAATTCCCCATGGAAAACTTTATCGAAAATTAGTAGTGTACAACTAAGCCCCGGAGATAGAGTTTTATTTAAAGCAAACGAAACATTTAAAGGAGAATTTATTGTAAATGGATCTGGTACTCAAGGTAGCCCAATTGTAATTACTTCTTATGGTACAGGTAGTAAACCGATTATTACAGGACAAGTCGGGGCAGCCGGAGGAGGAGATTATATGCAGGCTATTCTTGTCGAAAATAATGACAATATCGTATTTGATGGCCTTGAAGTACAAAACAACAGAACAGTAAACCGTAGTGGGGTAGACAGTAAAAAAGCCTTTGGCATCCACATTCGTAACTTTACTTCAAATAAATCTCTAAAGAATTTTGTGTTACGAAATATGACTTTAAGAAGTGTTTATGCTGTTCAGCCGATTCTTCACAGAGAAGATTTTGATAACCTAGAGGTTTCAGCAATCAGGGTTTACAATCTCCCAAACACCCAGGATAAGGTGAGGAATATTCAAAATGTATTAGTTGAAGATTCGTACTTTACAGATATTCAGCGATTGGGTGTACACTTTAAGCACGATGGAGCAAATGCAGATGGAGTTGGTACCGATAAGATGAACAGAATCCAGGATGTGGTAGTGCGTAATTGTACTTTCGACCATTTAGGAGGTTCATCTGTATTGCCACAGCAAACTTACAATTGCTTAATTGAGCATAACATGTTTGACCATCCGGGAGCGAGTACTGATCCAAGAATGCCAGGAAGGGGAAGTGCTGTGTGGAATTGGCATTCCATCAATACAGTAGTACAATACAATTCATGCATTAGCTCTAGAGGTTATTTAGATTCTCATGGAGCACACGTTGACAACGAAAATGACTACACATTTATTCAGTACAATTATATGATTGATTGTGAAGGTGGTTTTGTAGAAATTCTAGGAGGTAGTAACCATTCAGTTTACCGATTTAATGTGAGTGTGAACGACGGTTGGAGAGATGGTGGTGGTGTAACTGGATCATGGTGGAACAGCAACCACACTATTTGGATTACTCCTGATATTATGAACAAAGCACCAGACCTTTGTGAGGTGAATTACATATATAACAACACAATGGTGCTTGACAAGAATTTCGAGACGTGTATTGAAATTGATGCTAAAGACACCCACATTTTCAATAATATCTTTTATACAACCAATGGTGGTGGAATAGGAACAAAACATACTGTAATAAAAACCAACAATGCTCCTTTTGTTGTAGACAACAATCTTTACTTTGGTAATATTGACTCAAGATTTTCTGGTTATGACAACAACCAAGTAAATGCGAATCCTTCATTTACAAATACAGGAACCGGAGCCGATAAATACCAACTGAATAGCGACAGCCCTGCCCTGCAAAAGGGAATTAAAAATCCTGGTCCGGCTATTCCTGGAGCAGGAACAGGTATATTTGCAGGTCTAACACCTTACCCAACTCAGGATTATTATGGCAACCCAGTTGATTATGCTTCAGGAAATATTAGTATCGGTGCATATAACGGAGCAGGAAATAGTGCGGGTGAATCTGTGAGTGGAGTTTCTGTAACACCAAGCCAAGTGACTATTAATGTAGGGCAGACAGTTGATTTAGATGAAACTGTTGAACCAGCAAACGCAGTAAACAAACAAGTTAGCTGGACATCTAGTAATTCAAATGTTGCAACGGTATCTAATTCGGGACTTGTAACAGCAGTTGGAGTAGGCTCTGCTACCATAACAGTAAATACCTTAGATGGTAATTATACTGCAACAGCAAATATTACTGTACAGTCAGAATCAGTTGGATCTGATATGATATTGAACCCTGGTTTCGAATCTGGTAGCACTTCATGGACGTTTAATGGCTCATCTAGTGTTGTTTCTAACAACCAACGTTCGGGAAGTAATGCTGGTTATATAAACGGAAGTGGGGGCATTGTTCAGATTGTAAATTTGATGGCTAACACGACTTACGAATTAAGTGCCTATGGGAAAGTAGGACAAGCAGGTCAATCGTTTTATTTGGGCTTAACAAATGAATCAACTGGAAATTTCATCGAAAACCGTTTATTTACGACTACTAGCTATCAAGCTCAGTCTATCACTTTCACAACCGGAAACAGTAACCTACAATATAGAATATGGAGTTGGAATGATGAGGGTGGAGCATACTATATTGATGATTTCACATTAACCATACTTTCTGATACTACCGTTCCAGAATGGGAACCTAAAGCATACCCCCATGGAGCACAGGTGATGTACAATGGTATTTTATACGAAGTAGTTTGGAGCAGTGGCATTAAGACGGGAAGTTGCGTTCCTAGTTCTTGTAGTGGTTGGAAAGAAGTTAGTACAAATAACACATCTTCTGCACGAAATATAACTAATCAAACGAATTCAAATATTCAAGTTTATCCAAACCCTTCAACAGGAACTATAAACATTAATTTGAACGAAATGGAGGGGGTGCGTGAAGTGAAAATATTCGGACTACAAGGTGAGTTGGTGTTTAAACAACAGGTTACTACAGATAAAATCACCATAAATACTGGTAACTTAAAAGGGTTATTTGTTTTAACTGTACAAGGGCTATCACAATTCTATTCAGAAAGAATAATTATTGAATAACCTGCTTAAAGAAAATTACATGGAGCTGTGAAAAAGTATTTGCTTATTTTTTTACAGCTCCTAATTCTTTAAAACTAAGAAGTTTTCAAGAAATCAAATAAAAAAGTGATCACAAGATCATACATCTAGTACTCACTTAAGATTCGGTCGAATAACTCTCCCAAACACTCATAAACCGAATTCAGAATATTAATCCAAAATCAACCTTGTCATACAAACTTCTATATTGAAAGTGTGTAAATGCCGCAAAAATAGTGATTTATAGATAAATATACGTGGAGTGATAAGCTTTTTACTTACAGTTATATGTGTTAGAATCGATGTTCATAATATTGAGTGAAATGTAATACTTACTTATTTACTAAATTTTAACACGTACTGAAATGAAAAGAACGTTATTTCTTATTTTAGCAAGTATTTTATGCTCAGCTATTTATGCCGAGGATTATTACCTCAGCAGTGTATCCGGAAGCGATACAAACGCAGGAACTAGTGCCAATTCCCCTTGGAAAACTTTATCGAAAATGAATAGTATCCAACTAGGTCCTGGCGATAGAGTTTTATTTAAATCGAATGAAACATTCAGAGGAGAATTTATTGTAAATGGATCTGGTACAGAAGGTAATCCAATTATAATTACTTCTTATGGTACTGGAAGTAAACCGATTGTGACAGGACAAGTTGGAGAAGCTGGTGGCGGAGACTATATGCAGGCTATTCTTGTCGAAAACAATGATAACATTGTATTTGACGGACTTGAAATTCAAAACAACAGGACGGTAGACCGCTATGATGTTGACAGCAAGAAAGCTTTTGGCATCCATATTCGTAACTTTACAGACAACACATCCCTTAAGAATTTTGTGTTCCGAAACATGACGTTTAAAAGTGTCTATGCGGTTGAGCCGATTCTCTACAAACCAGACTTTGATAAACTGGAGGTTTCAGCCATTCGTGTTTACAATATCCAAAACACATTGGATAAGGTGAGGAATATCCAAAATGTATTGGTTGAAGATTCCTACTTTACGGATATTCAACGATTGGGAGTACACTTTAAACACGATGGTGCAAATGCAATTGGAAATGGTACTGATAAGATGAACCGCATTCAAGATGTGGTTGTGCGCAATTGTACATTCGACCACTTAGGTGGCTCATCCGTATTGCCACAGCGCACCTACAACTGTTTGATTGAGCATAATATGTTTGACCATCCTGGAGCAAGTACTGACCCAAGAATGCCTGGAAGAGGTAGTGCTGTATGGAATTGGCACTCGATTAATACAGTAGTTCAATACAACTCTTGTATTAGTTCTAGAGGCTATTTAGATTCTCACGGTGCACACGTAGACAACGAAAACGACTACACATTTATTCAGTACAACTACATGATTGATTGTGAGGGTGGTTTTGTTGAAATTCTTGGAGGAAGCAACAATTCAGTTTATCGATTTAACGTGAGTGTGAACGACGGTTGGCGTGAAGATGGTGGTGTATCTGGAGCATGGTGGAACAGTAATCATACCATTTGGATTAGCCCTGATATCATGAATAAAAAACCAGTTCGTTGTGAGGTGAATTACATCTACAACAATACAATGGTGCTTGACAGGAATTTCGAGACGTGTATTGAGATTGATGCCAAAGATACCCACATTTTTAATAATATCTTCTATACGATTAACGGTGGAGGCATAGGTACAAAGCATACTGTAATTAAAACAAATGATGCTCCTTTTGTGGTAGATAATAACCTATATTTTGGTAATATCGACTCAAGGTTTACAGACTATGACAACAACCAAGTAAATGCGGATCCTTCGTTTACAAATATTGGAAGCGGAGCGGATAAGTATAAATTAAACAGTAACAGCCCCGCCCTATATAGTGGAATTACGAACCCAGGCCCTGCTATTCCTGGAGCAGGTACGGGTATATTTGTAGACCTACCACCTTACCCAACTCAAGATTATTATGGGAATCCTGTTGACTATGCTTCAGGAAATATTAGCATCGGTGCTTATAACGGAGTAGGTGATAGTGGGGGTGAACCTGTGAGTGGAATTACTGTAACCCCAAGCCAAGTGACGATTAATGATGGACAAACAGTTGATTTGGATGAAACTGTTGCACCTGAAAATGCTTCAAACAAACGAGTAAGCTGGACATCAAGTAATGAGTCGGTAGCTACAGTTGACGATTATGGTGTAGTAACAGCAATAGCTTGCGGTACAGCAAACATTACAGCTACAACATTAGACGGAGGCTTTACAGCAACTAGCCGAGTGACTGTAAATATTCCTGTGTCTAGTGTTAGTCTTGTGTCAAGCACTCTTGATTTAACTGTAAATGACAGTTATCAGCTTACAGCAACTGTTCTTCCTGCAAATGCTTGTACAAAAGAAGTAAGCTGGACCTCTAGTAATACTAATGTTGCAACAATATCCAATTCGGGGCGTGTAATGGCAATTGGAACAGGCACAGCTACTATCACCGTAAATACAATGGATGGTAATTTCTCTTCAACAGTAGATGTTACTGTAAGATCAGAACCTATTGAAACTAATTTGTTATTGAATCCAGGTTTTGAGTCGGGCAGTGTTTCATGGACGTTTAATGGTTCATCTAGTGTTATTTCTAACAACCAACGTTCAGGTAGTAATGCCGGTTATATTGACGGAAGTGGCGGTATTTTTCAAATTATAAACTTGAATGCTAATACGACTTATGTATTAAGTGCTTATGGTAAAGTTGGGCAAGTAGGTCAATCGTTCTATTTGGGTTTAACCAATGAATCTACAGGAAATTTCATCGAAAACCGCTTATATACCACTACTAGCTATCAATCTCATTCCATTACTTTCACTACCGGTAGTGATAACTTACAATACAGAGTATGGAGCTGGAATGATGACGGTGGATCATATTATGTGGATGACTTTAAGTTGATTGAAGAAAATGATGACATTCCAGTAACTGGAGTTACACTAAATACAAATGCCGCATCTATAGATAGTGATGGAGAAGTAACATTATCAGCTTATATACTCCCTTCTAATGCAAGCAACAAAGCTGTAACTTGGAGTTCAAGTAATTTAGCTGTTGCAACGGTTAACAATGGTGTGGTAACTGCAGTTAGTGAAGGAACGGTACTTATTACAGCAACAACTTTAGATGGGAACTATACAGCAACAGCAGAAATAAATGTACTTACTGAAGCAACTGTTGCCGAATGGGAACCAAAAGCATATCCACAAGGAGCACAGGTGATGTACAACGGTGTATTATATGAAGTAGTATGGAGCAGTGGCGTTAAAACTGGAAATTGCGTTCCTAGTTCTTGCAGTGGTTGGAAAGAAGTGAGCACAAATAACACTTCTTCGGCACGAACAATAACTGATAAAACAAATTCCAATATTAGCGTTTATCCAAACCCTTCAACAGGAACTATAAATGTTAATTTGAACGGAATGGAAGGAGTGAATGAAGTAATGATATTCGGACTGCAAGGTCAGGTGGTATTTAAACAGCAAATTATTGCTGACAAAATTACCATTAATACGGGTAACTTAAAAGGTTTATTTGTTTTAACCTTACAAGGACCATCACAATTCTATTCAGAAAGAATAATTATTGAATAAATCTTGGGTTAAGAGTACAGGGAGCTGTTTCGAAAAGGTTTTTACTAACCTTTTCACAGCTCCTTTATCAATTAAAATTATACTTCCTTCAAACTGGGATTAGAATGAATACCCTCAATATTTCTCGAGGTTATTTTAAGAAGAAAGTGGGGATGAGTCCTAAAGAATATATCAATATGAACTAATAAGGGAAAAATAAATTTTGGACAAAATAAACAGAGAGAGTTGATGTTTGTAAGTAAAGATGTATATTGTATTGCTGAATAAAATGTGATGGTGTACTTTAGTACTTAAAGCAAATTTTTACTAAAGCGGAAGCTGACTTTTTAATTATACCACTAATTGTACAATTGTATTGGCGTATTCCTCATTGGATACCAAACCTATTTATTTATCTATGTATGTAGTGCAAGTATAATTGATTCGACTTCGAGGAGTGGCTAATAAAAGCGTGTAAATATCATAAAAGAAGACGTTAAGAAATTCAACATACTATGGATATCATCTCTCACACATTAACAGGAGTAGCTGTAGGAACGGTAGCCGCTTCATTTTCTAAAAAGAAGTGGACGGACAAATTAATGATTCTATTGGCAGGCGGCTTTGGTGGAGCATTACCAGATATAGACGCCATATCCCTATGGTCAAAATTTGATGCTACTTTTGGTAAAGTCTTTCGTCTAGAAAATACCGGTAAAGAGATTTATGGTGAAAAATTTTGGTATTCACATCATGCAGTTTTTCACTCTTTGATGATGCCCATTGTATTATCTCTTTTGTTTATTGTCATTATTAGTATTATCAAACGCTATTCTTCAATAGCTGAAATTAAGAACCATCTTAAAACTGAATATCTTAAATACTTCGCTTTTTGCCTTGGTTTCATTTTCCATCTATTTGAAGACATGCCCACACCGGCAAGTGTATGGGGAGGTGTTAATTTTTTCTTTCCAAGTCCAAATTACATTGGGGGATTTGGTAAAATATGGTGGTGGAACAACTACGATTTAACATTAATCATTTTCGTTGTGATATTATTCAATATATGTTTTAATCTCATTAAAAATTCAAAACGTACTATTAGAATAAAATTAACAACTACTACTTTTCTCATGGGTACTCTTCTTTTTCTTTATCAAGTGAATACTCGACCAATGAGTTTTAAATACTCGGGTCATACCAACAAGTACAATGAGTTTGAATATCAATCCAAACAAATTCAGAAAGATATTCTAGGTCAGAAACTTTATCACATTATGGTAGAAATTGATAATAAAATTCCTTTATACTTTTAAAATATCTTTAACTAAAACCATCAAATGAACAACAATTGCTGCCATTTACATTCTATATTCTTGTAGAATGATATGATAAATCTATTTTTGTAATCGAAGGAAGAACAGATTGATTCCTAATGAATACTAAATAAATCATATCAATCAAATTAAATAATGTACTACAGAATACTAAATTCACTATTAATCATTGGACTATTTATTTCATGCACTACTCAAAATCAGAAATCTGATGAAGAGGTAGTTATCAATAATCCAACAAACAAAGTAAAGCTAAGTTCAGAAATTGTTTGGGAAAAACTTAACCCAGCAAGAGGAGACAAAAGCCCACAGGCAGGGACTATATTTGGCGATCGAAAAGGAGAAGTGCCTACAGGTTTCTTGGCCAAGTTCGTTGATGGATTTTCATCTCCACCTCATATACATAATGTTACTTACCGAGCGGTGGTGATTAAAGGAACGATTCACAACGACGATCCTAAAGCGGAGAACATGTGGATGAAGCCGGGCAGTTTTTGGACACAGCCACAAGGTGAGGCACACATTACATCAGCCAAAGGGGAAGAAAATATTGCCTATGTAGAAATTGATAAAGGACCTTATTTGGTGAGACCGACCGATCAAGCTATTGACAATGGTGAGCGTCCAATTAATATTGATGTATCGAATATTGTATGGTTAGGTAGTGATCGCTCGAACTGGGTAAGTCAGCTAGCCAAAATAAATTTCCTTTGGGAAAAAGACGGTCTTCAAGGATTATTTATCAAATTACCCAAGAATTTTAAAGGGGAGTTATTAAGCGAAGGATCGATTTTCCATGCAGTAGTAATTAGTGGAGGAGTGGATTATACTTTACCTCAAAATCAAGAATTAAAACACTTAGATGCAGGTAGTTATTTTACATCTACGGATAGAGCTAAACATACACTATCTACTAAAAATGAATCTGTGATTTATATCAGGACCAACGGATCGATAAAAGTAAAATAATACAAACTGAAAGGAATCAATAATCATTAGAGAATCATTTTTAAAAATGATATACTTTAACTTTAAATGGCCGTGTTTTATAAGAGTAAAACACGGCTATTTTTTATATCAAACCTGAAGATGAGCTACTGCTTTTGCTGATCTTGATACAATGGTGGAAAATGACATTTACAAGTAAACTAAAGGAATATATTACATTTCAGAATGATGTAAATCATAAGGAGAATATGTGTTGATTATTTTATTGTTTACTAACACCTTTCCATGGATTAAATTGATAATCATTCATATAATCTTGCCAAGTGACAATCAAAAGTTTTTCTTTACCATTATCAATAATAGGTGTATACCCTAGGTCGTAACAAAAAAAGTAGGTTTTATTCTTATTGGTTCTGTAAAAAGAAGTGAAGAACTTAAAGTTATATCCCATTTCTTCAACAGTACTTCTTCTTACTGTACCTTTTCCATGAGGACACAATTTCCGTAAGATCTTATAGTTCTCGTTAATGATTTTTTCGTGATGAATTTTATTGAAATAGCGTTGACTAAGTATTTCGTTATTATATGCATATCGACAGGTGTTTGAGCAGAATTTTTTATCCGTCCGACCCATCAAAATTGTTTTTTGACAATACAGGCATTTTTTGTCTTTCATGAATCTAAGTTTGTTAAGCAATGAATTCTAATTCTTATCAGAGAATTATAGTATACGTAATATAAAACCTCAATTTAATAAATAACCAAATATAAACGAGTATAAACGATTAATACTCGGATAATTAGAGTGTGATTTATGAATTTGTCAAAAAATTAATGATCAAAGCCAATCGTATGACAAAGGTAAATCTGACAATTCGACTGAATCCAATAAAGATTCACAATCAAAAATTTATTAAAGTAAGTTTTCCAATGACCGAAGGAATAAAGAAACTTATCAAAACACTTCCGGATGTAAAATGGAATAAAGAGTTAGAATGTATTTATATCCCTGATGGGTATAAGAGTATTCAAGCTGTATTTGCTACTTTTAAAGGAATTGCATGGGTAGATACTAAAGCTGTGTTTCAAAGTAATAATAAAGAGGCACTGACTCAAGGTGAAGAAATGAGTTATGAATTGTTGTATATGAAAATTCAGCAACAATATCCGAAACATAAGGTAATACATTTAAATGGATTGGTTAAAAAACTAGAGCTTTTTAGATATTCTATAAATACGGCAAATACCTATACAAGTATGTTGTACAGGTATTTGGATTATCTTGAGCAAAAAGGATATAAAGATTTAAGAAATATTGAGGAAGGACAGCAGTCTAAATCCCTTTTAGAGCAGTTCCTTTTTCATTTAGTATCAGTAGAGAAGAAGTCAGATTCTTACCAGAATCAAGCATTGAATGCAGTAAAGTTTTATTTAGAAAAAGTATTGGAAAGAGATTATTGTTATTATAATGTTCAACGTCCAAGAAAGAAAGATAAACTTCCAGTAGTACTAAGCATAGAAGAAATAAAGTCGATTTTTTCCAACATTAATAACTTGAAGCATAAAGCTATTTTGATGACTATTTATTCAGCAGGATTAAGAATTGGAGAATTAATAGATCTAGAAATAAAAGATATTGACTCCAAAAGAATGTTGATCAGAGTTGTGGAAGGAAAGGGTAATAAAGATAGAAATACCCTGCTTTCAGAAAAGAACCTTCAAATTTTAAGAACGTATTTTAAAGAGTACAAACCGAAAAAGTACCTTTTTGAAGGTGAAAAAGAAGGGAATAAATACAGTAGAACATCAATAGCTAAAATATTAAAGAGAGCAGTTTTAAAATCGAAAATTCAAAAAAGGGTTACAGTACATACTTTACGTCATACATTTGCCACTCACTTATTAGAAAATGGAGTAGATTTGAGATATATACAATCTCTTTTAGGACATAACTCTGCAATGACCACACAGATTTATACTCATGTGAGTACCAAAATTGTACGTGAAATAAAAAGTCCACTAGATAATTTGTAATATATATTAGAATTGTAATGCTTTAAGTTTGAATATTTAAAGTCGTTTCTTACCTTAATGGTAGTAAACTTTTTTACTAATGGATAAACGCCATGGTGTTTAGCAAAATATAATGTGACATAGTGGTGTTTAGTAAATGTTGGCATGCATTAAGCAGACTATATAAAATATGAATACTTTAATTAGTGAACTAACTCATTTTCTTGATAAAGAAGGTACAATAAACGCTGAAAGTAAAGATATTGAGTATAGGTTCTTAAAACTTTATACTAAGAAAATTAACTCTGAAACATCTGATTTTATATTAAGTAAGTTTAATGAGTTAAAAATAGAATTCACAAAAAATAAATTTGAGTTTGTTTCTGAAGATTCAAATGGTGGTAGCTTATTTAAATCTTTCTTAAATGTACAACATCAAAATGAACAAATAGATGTAATAATTGCATATCACCTAAGTCATGATAGATGTAATATATTTTTAGGTTCAAAACATGCAAATGAGAAAATATATTTAGGCAAAAGTGAACAACTAAATAACTTTTGGGATCAACTTAAAAAATCTGATAGAGAATTTGGTTACTTTTTACCTATTGATTTAAGAAATTTAGAAGCATATCATAATCAAGAAATAGATAACAGAAATTTTAAAATTGAAAAAAATCTTTGGTTTAAAAAATTAAAAAGTATATTCAAATTTTTTCATCCAATCACGCATATACGTAGTTTAGTCGTAATTAATTTCAAAAACATGACAATCAATTTATTATTAAGGTATTTTGGATTATTTTTCTTTGTGTCAAGCCATTTATTTTTAGCATTTCAATTCCTTTTTGATCCAAATATTGATTTAGGGAAGGTATAACTTCATTTGAAATTCTTTGGTTTTTAGGAATAATGTCTGTTTTGACTCTTATTATTATAGTTTGTCTCTTAAGTTACCCATTTGTTTAGTTAATTTTTAATGGAGAAATATTTACATTTTTTGGAATTCATCTAATATATTAGAGATATTTTAATTCAAAAATAATTTTACCATAAATTTAGAAAGTAAAAATATCACAAATTACTAGTAATAAGTTGCTAACATAAATCCAATCACGGTTGACGCAACCGCTGGCTTCCTCAAACCAAACAAGAAATTTATGTGCAATAGCCCTCGTTATTGAATTAAATGGAGAAAATTGGTTTTTAATTTTTCTGGTATATCCCATACTTCATTTCTGAAGAAGAAAGAGATAGTATAGAGTTTAGAGAAGAATTAATTTCTTATAAGTGTCGTCGATGAGTAAAATTTTAGATGAGTTGTCAGCAGACTTATAATGTTTAAAAAACATGTAACCAATAATCTGGCGTTTAGTCATCACGTTGGCATGCATTAAGCAGACTATATATAAAAATGAATACTTTAATTAGTTGAACTAACTCATTTTCTTGATAAAGAAGGTACAATAAACGCTGAAAGTAAAGATATTGAGTATAGGTTCTTAAAACTTTATACTAAGAAAATTAACTCTGAAACATCTGATTTTATATTAAGTAAGTTTAATGAGTTAAAAAAAATAGAATTCACAAAAAAAAATTTGAGTTTGTTTCTGAAGATTCAAATGGTGGTAGCTTATTTAAATCTTTCTTAAATGTACAACATCAAAATGAACAAATAGATGTAATAATTGCATATCACCTAAGTCATGATGTCCGATTCCGCCACCACCATGGTAAAAAGTGCCCTAATCAAAAAACCTTTATCAAAAGTATATTCAAATTTTAAAAAACATGGTCAACCGCTCAAACGGATGATTATCTATATGGAAAAAAGGTACATAGAAGTAGAAATAGATAAATTAACCTAAAGAGAATGTTATAACAGGTGATAGTTTTAATACCCCATTTACCAAAAGGTTGGAATTTCCCGTTTTGTATCCTGCGTCATAGAAAACAATGTAAATTCATCCAAGGTCTAATTTCTTTAAGTTACCATGATGGTTTCCTCTTGAAAGGTAAAGTTTAATTTCATCACCGAATTTAATCAATTATGGTTTATGTTGCTTTTACGCCCCCATTATTGGACAATCAAATCAGATGGTTATTGAACCTGAAGATGCTGTTAAATTGTTAAATAAATATTACGGTTAAATAACAAATATATTAAAGAACCTAAAGGTGTAACATTGGTTGTAGAAAAAAAACCAACATCAGAGGCAGAAAAATCAATTAAAGTTATTCAAAAGAGTAGGGTTTCTAATCCAAAAGTCAAACCCAAACAAAGGCTAATAATTAGGGCATTTGGTCTGGCCCTAAAATTAAGCCCTAGTTGAACAAAGGTGGTGGGTTATTCATCGATCTGTATGGAACTTAGGGTAGCATATGAAAGGTCTTTTTTGTGACTTATGTTGTCCTGAGTATTTCTGAGCAAAGATTTTCACTCAAAAGTACTTGATTTTGGAAAGTAAAGGGTGTAGAAACCTAGGCTTACTTTCATAAGTTAAAATTTGGATTTAATTTATTGAAGCTGAGATTTTCCTTTTTTTGGAGCTCTAAGCAAAACGTGGCTTTCTTTCCTTACAGCAAGGGCAATACCCTAGTTTTTCTGTAGATATTTTAACCCAATCCCATTCCTTAATTTTAGATTGACCAATGGATATTCTAATTTGAGCTACTTTCTTCTTCTTAATAGCTCCATTGTAAAACCCAAAATGACGTATTCTTCTAAAACCTTTTGGTAGAAGATGCCTGACATATCTCTGTAAAACTCTACATGCCGTATTTCTTTTTTCTTACATATCTATAATCCATAAGTGACTTTACCTTGTCCATAATCGTGGTTTGAGATAGCTGTTTTATGTGTATATCTACCCAGATATTGTATGATTTGTTTTGCTCCTCCAAAAGGTCTTTTAGCATACACCACCTTTCTTTTTCAAAACAGTTTCTAGCTATCATCCTTCAAGAATAGTTCTCAGAAGCTCATTTTTTCTTATCCCATGAATGAGTTTCGCCCGGAACATTTTGGCTAAACCTTTAGCAGGGAATAAGTATTTACCTGTTTTGTCAGAGCATTTCCAATGTTTACCGTTGCATAGGGCACCACCAGGAATAATGCAATGCAAGTGAGGATGTAGAGTGAGATTTTGTCCCCACGTATGAAGCACAGCTATCATTCCCATTTCCCCTTGTAGAGACACTCTTCCAAAAGTTTTAATGGTTTCCCAAGCGGCTAAGAAAAGTAAATCATACATCTCCTTAGGATATTTTAGAAACAAGAAGTTAAGATGATGCGGAACTGTAAAAACAGTATGAAAATAGGGAACATCAAGGACTTCCTCTTCTCTTTTTAAAATCCATTTTTCTCTGTATGTAGCCTGACATTTAGGGCAGTTTCTATTTCTACAACTGTTATAAGACACACGAACCTCTTTACATTTTTCGCAATGATCGATATGTCGTCCAAGCTTTGCTGTTCTGCATAAAGTCATTGCGTGTAAATCATACTTTTGCCTTGCTAAGAATTGAGTGGATTCCCTCCAAAATTGCTGTTGATTTAGAATCTGTGCGATCTCAATTTTTGGTTGCATAGATCTTATCGAATGGAGAAAATGAATTGGATTTTTTTACTGTAGCGAGGTTAAGGTAAAGCATTGTTGTTTGTAAAGCCTCGTGTCCTAAAAGCTCTTTTAAAGTGAAAGGGTCCATTCCCATCTCAATGCAGTGAGTGGCATAGGTATGTCTCAAAGTATGTATTGTAACTCTCTTCTTGATGTTCGTTTTCTTTAATGTTTCTCGGAATAATGACCCGATGGAATTTGTCGCCATGTGTTTACTGGTATCGTATCCTTCAAATAGCCATAATTTCGGTCTTACATGTTTTAGATACTTTTCCAATCCAACTTTCATAGTTTTAGAGAGCGGAACAATTCTATTTTTACTGTATTTAGTGTCACGTATGTAAATTGTCATACGATCAAAATCAATATCAGATACTTTAAGTCGGGCGTTCCTGCAGAATAGGTTAAAGCAAATAACACACGGTGTTTTAGGTGTTTGGGTGTTTTTTAAAAATGATTTTGCATTCTTCCACAGACAAAATATCTGGGATGGTAGCATTTTTTTCAATGAAGGTAAGCTCGATCGTCTCTATCACTTAATCTGAAGACATACCTCAAGGCATAGACATAATGCTTGAAGATGGTAGAATCAGATAATCATTTAATTTGATCATCGGAAAGTTCAAGTGGGATCTTTTTAAAGTACAATGAGATACTAGCGATAGTTTTTAAAAGTAGAAGAAGACTTTCCACTTAGCGTCATGTTTTGATACATCAAACATTGAAAAAAATTTCGCTTTTTCGACTATTGTCTCTTTTTTTTCATCTTAGTAAACTATTAATTACAAAATCAATTAAGGTATAAAGGTTTTTTGTTCAACAGTAGCTAACCTCCATCCATCGGGTGACACACCCGCTGGTCGTAGTTTAGCATTTACGTTGTGTGTTATTGAATGAATTACAAAATGAATCTTTCAGGAAGAGCTTCCAAATATCTTAACACTTTAACGAGGGACTTAAAATGGTCATCTGATGAAGAGCAGACAAAAGCATATCTAGAAAGTCAGAACATCAGTTATTGTGATAGTTTTTTGAGATATCAAACGCTTTATTCAGGATATGAGTTGACAATAAAAGATGATCCCGGACAATCGTTTTCAGCTTCTTTGTTTTCACAAAAGCAAATTATTAAAAATGAAACCTTAGAACTTGAAAAAGTTGGAAATCGATTGATAGAGGTTTGTGGAGAACATAAGACAGCACAATTTACATTTTTCATTACTGAAAGAGGAGAAATATGCACTTTGGATGAAGATGATCTACCTAATATTCTACACGACTCATTCGATAAAATGCTGGAAGAATATGCACTAAGAAATGAGATTTATAATTGGGATTCTAACCCATACTATTTTGAGGTAAAAAACTTAGAAGAATTGACCAATATGATGAATAGTGAATTTCATATAATTTCAGAGTGTTCAGATCAATATTCAATTTGGTGGAAAAATGAAAATTTGATCGCTGTTAAAGGAGTTTGGTTGGATAGACCTGAAGCATATTTTCATGTTTATGGAAGGGAAAGAAGTAAATGTGATAGTTTAGTTGAAGGATTAAAAACCAAAGAAATATTAAAATAACGAACACACAACAACAGCTAATCTCCATCCATCGGGTGACGCACCCTCTGGTCGTAGTTTAGCCATTACGTTAGTGTGCCAGATGTGGTCTAGGTTCTACCTAAGTAGAAAGGTTTACGATCACCGTAATACGGAAGTGTGAACTCAAAAGTAGCTTCGAAAAGGCAGGCGTAGATGGGGAGAGTTTTGACGGTCTCGAACCCTGTTACATTGTATGAATTAACAGTAACATGAAATACAATGATCTACCGGAGTCATAGGGATGGCGTGGTTATAGATGGAAAGTTATGAACGTGGGAGATCTGTTATTTCAAAGGTTGGCCACCTTAAACAAGCTGATATAAGTATAGCGAAATTCAGCCTGGTAATAACAGAAGTCGGAGGAGCCCATAGTACTGTCTGACTCTAAGGACAACATAACCTTGGATTAGGGAAGGGGCTCTACTTTAGAAACGCTTTATGAAAGACAGAAAGACCTATATATGACACCGCTCTATTAAAGTCCATCTTCTACAAAGACAGATGAACAAGTTCGTGTCTTTCGAAAGCTATACATTCGAGCCAAGCAAGATAAAGGTTTTAAAGCCTATAGCCTAAGTGATAAAATGAGCTTAGGCTACGTGTTAGTCGAATCTTACCGTCGTGTAAAACAAAACTATTTCCCATGGTAGAGGTGTCGATAATATGTCATTTGATGACATAGAAAAGTATGGAGTATCGAAGTTTCTGAAAGAACTACAATACGAACTCCAAACAAAAACGTATCGTTGCCAAGCCGTTCGTCAAGTTGAAATACCTAAAGAGAAGAAGAGAAAATTTTAGGCATCCCGACCATAAAAGATAGAGTCGCTCAAATGGCAGTAAAGATGCTAATAGAACCTTTATGGGAAGCGGACTTTATTGATACCTCAATGGATTTCGCCCGAAACGAGGAGCTCAAGACGCAGTGAAACAAATCAAACAAAACCTATACGAAGGATACCACTTTGTCTATGATGCGGATTTATCGAAATACTTTGATACAATCCCTCATGATAAGTTGTTTGTGTTGTTAAAAGAGCGAATTAGCGATAAAGGAATACTCAATTATTAAGCAATGGCTCTGTGCTCCCAAACAGTTAAAGAATGGGAAACGAATACAGTCCAAAATGGGTACCCCCCAAGGAGGAGTGATTAGTTTGCTTTCTAATATTTATTTACATGCTTTTGACCGTATTGTTAATAATCCACGAGGTAAGTTTGCCAAAGCCAACATCCGAATAGTACGCTACGCAGATGATTTTGTATTGATGGGTGACTACTATTACAGTAGAGAAATCCTTGAATATATTTACAATAATGCGTAGGATGGGTCTAACGATCAACAAGAATAAGACCTCAATTCTTCATGTACACAAGAAGAGTCTATTCTTTCTGGGTTTTGAATTTCGTTATGTTCGTTCCAAGTTTTTTCATGGAATACCAAGAAATACACGAACATTCGTCCTAGTATTAAATCAAGAAGTAAACTATTTGCCAATATTCGTGAGCTATTATGTATACGACGTCATTGGAAAATTGAACCCTTGATTTACAAACTGAACTCAGTAAATATGGCTGGTTGAACTACTTTTCTATCAGCAAAGTCACCCATATTTGGGAGACGGCTAAGATTATTATCAAACAACTTGACTATAAACTTTTCAAGTGGCTCAAAAGTAAAGGGCGGAAAGCGCATAAGATGCTTCGCCAGCGTCCCTATCGTATCTTTGTCAAAAGCAAAGGTCTGATAGACTTAGAAAAGTATGCTCGCTTGAAAACACTTGCGAAAGCTCAATGAAGAATTCTATCGGTAAGCCGTATGAGGGAAAACTTCACGTACGGTTTGATGAAGGGGGTTCTGATAGTTTTCTCAAAATGATTACATTTATAATTATTTAAACAGAGAGAGCTATCAGGCTCTACTCTACTAAAGCATTATCAAACTATCTACATAAAAAACTAATGAGATATTTCTTTTTATTCACTTTATTTAATTGTTTAATATACAGTATAGGGTATTCTCAAAGTCATACAGATTCAATAGTATATGATATTGATAGCTTAGTATATAAAGTATATGATTCAAGTTCTGATAGTGTTTATTATTTTGATCAAAACGGATTCAAAAGAGAAATTGTTAATATTGAAAATATCCCTACAGAAGAACTTAGAGTAATGTCAAAAATGTCAAAATTGGTTGGTAGAAATATAAAAGTCCCTAGTAGGTATGTACGTAATACCCCAATTGAAGATTTTGACAGTAGATTTACTTTTGAAATGTCATTTTTAATTGAAAAGAATGGAGAAGTTTCTAACTTAAGATTAATTGGAATAATACCTAGTGGATATGCTCCTAATGAATTTTTCCCAAGAAAATTTGAGTTACCTAAATTTCAACCAATAATAAATAGTTTTGGTGATACGGTATTAGTAGAAGGAACAACTGAAATTGTTGTTGAATGTATGTGTTCTCCTCCAATTAGAAAATAATCAACTAAACTCCAATCACGGTTGACGCAACCGCTCTTGAGTTTAGCCATTTCGTAGAGCATAAAAATAAATTTATCATGAAACCTAGAATTATATTATTCATACTGCTTGGGTTATTCCACATGAATAAGGCAAAAGGACAAGTGAAGAATTCTGACTTTTATGTTAAAGCATATAATTATCTAAATGATTCTATTATAAAAACAGATGATATAAAAAATTTAGTTATTGGATGCGAAGGGCTTGTTTATAAGTTGAAAGCCAATGGTAAGTCAAAAAAAGTGAAATTGAAATTCAATAATAATCTTCAAGTAGCTGAAAAGTACAATAATCATAAGAAAGGCTTTCCTTTAGAAGATTATGTAAGGAAAAAGTATAACTTGTCAGATGAATGTATTAAAGCACTCAGACTTGGAACAAGGACTTGTTCTGAGGTAAACAATATAAAAGATTCACTCTTTATTTTTTGGGAAGATTATTCAATGAAATCAGAAAAAGAAATTAGATCTTTATTATCTGAGTTGCCATCAGATAGAAAGGATGGGTATCAGGTTTTCTTTTCTGATATTTTTAAAAATACATTGTCTGCTGAGCTAAAAAGTTTTTGTACCCCTTATGATTCAAGTACTTGGCAAGGAAGTTCTACTTTCTTCTTTTTTGTATTTGACGAGAAAGGTATAATAAAAGAAGTTTACTCAGGCAAAACAATACATTATAACTAATACGATCTACAACATCAACTAAACTCAAATTACGGTTAACACAACCGCTCACGAGTTTAGTAATCACGTTGACGTGCATTGCAAAACCGAGAACTAACATGATAGATGGATAAGAAAGCGAAAACAATATTATTTAAAACTTACTGGACATCGAATGGATGGAAAAGTGTACCTGAGACTAGTTCTGAAGATTTTGAATATGCAAAATCAAAGGGACTTATGTTTGACAAAGTATCTTATTCAATTCCTGAGGTAAAAGATTTTTTGGTTGACCTGATTGCAGAAATTCCGATTGAAAAAATCATTAAAGGATTTCTATCTAGTTTGACTAATAAACGTTTGGATTGGAGGTCTGCAATTGCAAGTTATTTTAATGCAAGTTTGGTGCTTGGAGACAAAAGGGATTTTTATATTGCAAATGATTCAATATATCAAGACTCTGATTTGAATGTTTTAAATTTTGAGCGTATTAAATGGAGTGGAGTAAGACATCATGACTTGCTCTATAATTACCTCGACTTGAATTTGTTTAAGAATGAGGATATTTCTAACCCAACGCAGACCGATCTTGATATCTTTAAAAACATCTTGACTTGCATAGACACTTCCATTGAAGGGGATTATCCAAGTAAACTGAGAGATAGGTTGAAAGAAGTGATGAAAGGAAGTAAAAACGAGAGGCATACATTAATGGAAATTCTCGGATGTTGCGAGATTCTTTTACCACAAAGTTATGACAGACCGACAACAGGACGACATGATTGGGCATTTGTAGAATATTGGAGAGGTGAAGACAAATTCAATCATGAGATAATAGATAAGTATTTTAAGGACTATATTAAATAAACAACGACATACCAACAATAAATATAAGTAATGCGGGGTGATGCTAAATTTGAAAGATTAAATCAATTAATAAAACTTATATCGGTTTGATAAAATTGGAGCTTTGAAATCCCGCACTCGACATTTTCAGACCGTTGTAGGACATTCGAAAAACCGCAAGAATCGGGTTTCATTACGTTTTGAGAATTGAGAATTTTGTCAAAACATTTAAAAGGAATTAATATGCAATTTGATTTTGACAATAAACAGAGAAAAGAAATACTCGAAACAGTATCTGAAAAGTTAGAGAACTATTATAGCTCAACAAAAGATTTTAAAACCAATCCTGATTTGAACATAAAAGAAATCAGAGAATCTATACTTACTAAAGAATTAGCTAATGGCATTGGCCCAGATAAAGCAATTGAGCATGTGATAAAAGGACTTGAGACTTTTTCAGTTCATACACCGCATCCTAAGTATTTTGGACTGTTCAATCCACGTTCTAATTATGCAGGAATTATCGCTGACTTAATCACAGCTACTTATAACCCTCAATTAGCTGCTTGGAGCCATGCCCCTTTTGCCGTTGAAGTAGAGGAGTTATTAATTAGGGAATTTGCAAATAAATTTGGATACGATGGAAATGTAGATGGTGTTTTTACTACAGGAGGAGCTGAAGCCAATCTTACAGCTATGCTCTGTGCTTTGAACCATAAATACCCAAACTTTGCTAAAGATGGAGCATTTGGTTTGGACAAAAAGCCTGTTGTATTTTGTTCAGCAGAGGCTCACCACTCAATTCAAAAAGCAGCAAGAGTTGTTGGAATTGGGTACAGTCTTGTAGAATCAATACCAGTTACAGATGAATTAAAGCTGGACACAGAGATTTTACAGCAAAAACTAAATGAACTTGACTCATCAATTTATTCGCCATTAATGATAATTGGAACTGCTGGAACTACTGGTACAGGTACAATTGACGAACTGAATCAACTAAGTTCCATTTGCAAAAAGAACAACATTTGGTTTCATGTTGATGCAGCTTATGGTGGTGGAGCAATTTTAAGTCAGGATTTGAAACACCAGTTAACAGGCATTGAAAAGTCTGATTCTATTACTTTTGATGCTCATAAATGGATGTCGGTACCAATGGGAACAAGTATATTTTTGACATCGAGAAATGATATTCTCGGAAAAACGTTCAGAATTACAACGGAATATATGCCAAAGGAAGCTGATAAACTCACGATTACTGAACCCTTTACACATTCTATTCAATGGTCAAGAAGATTTATTGGTTTAAAAGTATATCTTTCACTACTATTCTATGGTTGGCAAGGATATGAACAAACTATAAACCATCAGGCAAAGATGGGGCAATATTTAAAAAATCAGCTGATAGAAAATGGTTGGAAAATCAAAAATAATACAGATTTGCCAGTTGTATGCTTTGCAAAATCTGAATTTGAAACAGATCCAAATTTCCCGAAAGAAATATTAGATAAGGTTTTAGCAAAAGGTAAATCATGGTTATCTGTTTATCCTATAAATGGAATACCTACTTTTAGAGCTTGTATTACAAACTATAACACTACTGAAAAGGAAATCGATGAATTGGTTGATGAACTAAATGATGAAGTAACAGCCTATGTTGGACAATAAAACATATCAATATTATAAAATTGCAGAGGCTATTGCATTTATAGATGATAACCATAAAGGACAGCCATCTTTAGACGCAATAGCTGAGCATGTTAACTTAAGTCCTTTTCATTTTCAGCGTCTATTCAAGGAATGGGTAGGTATTAGTCCAAAAAAATACTTGAAATTTATCAGCTCAAATTATGCAAAGAGTTTGCTAAGGAAAAAAGAAAGCAATCTATTTGACACTGCTTATGAAATGGGTTTATCTGGAACAGGAAGACTTCACGACATGTTTGTAACGATTGAGGGAATGACTCCTGGAGAATATAAAAACGGTGGTTCAAACCTGATAATCAATTATAATTTTGCAGAAACTCCTTTTGGCGAAATCATAGTAGCAACCACCAACAAAGGGATCTGCCATATGGCATTTAGTGAGAACAATGTATTAGCATTCGAGGAGTTAAAAGCTATTTTCCCGAAGGCAATATTCAATCAAAAAGTAGATAAATTTCAACAAGACGCTTTGTTTATTTTCCGTAACGACTGGACTAATTTAAATGAAATAAAATTACATTTAAAAGGAACAAAATTTCAATTGAAAGTTTGGGAAGCATTGTTATCCATTCCTTATGGAAATCTCTATAGTTATGGAGAAATAGCAGAAGCAATTCAGCATCCAAAAGCATCGAGAGCTGTGGGAACTGCAATAGGAAACAATCCGATAGCCTACCTGATTCCATGTCATAGAGTAATTCAAAAATCGGGAAATATTGGTGGATATCATTGGAATCCGACAAGAAAGAAAGCTATAATTGGTTGGGAAGCTTCGATATTGGAAAATGAATAAAAACGCCCTACAATAATTAGAACATCAACTAAACTCCAATTACGGTTGATACAAGTGCCCATGAGTTTAGTGATCACTTTATTGACTACAAAGGATAGATATGAGATATCAAGAGATAAGAGCAGAATTTGATTCTAAAACTATTACAGTATACCAAGCTTACAATAAAAACATAGCATTATCAGCTATAAAATATCAAAAATTTGAAAAGCCTTTCTCATTTAATCGCATGACATGGATTAAACCGTCTTTTCTTTGGTTAATGGAACGTAGTAATTGGGGAAATAAATCAAATCAAGAATATATTCTAGCAATTAAAATTAAGAGAGAGTGTTGGGAAAAAGCACTTTCTTTAGGAGTTTTGACAGATCCTGATAAAGAAGTGTATAGTAGTGGTTATGAATGGGAAAAGCAATTTAGAGAAGCGAAAGTTCATATACAGTGGGACCCCGAAAGAACATTAAAAGGAGGAAAACTACAAGAAAGAACTATTCAAGTTGGCATTAGTAGATTTTTAATTGAAGAGTATAATAGTGATTGGATTAATGAAATTGTAGATTTAACTCCATTGGTAAAAAAAATGAGCTTACTCCGTAAAGCTGGAAAATATAAAGAAGTGAAACGTTTTTTACCAAAAGAAAGAGTGTATCCGCTAGATGAAGTAATCGGAAATAGAATCGGATTAAGATAAAAAATACAGAACATCAGCTTATCTTTATCCATCGGTTGCCCCGATTGTTGATTGTAGTTAAGCATATACGTTAGATCATATTATTTAAACTTAATTATATATGGAGATTAATGAATGGCATAAACCATTTGTAGAAAAATCAACTAGAAATTTATATTTATACATTTTTATTTATGTTCTAATTTCATATGGAATTAGCTTTTTGATATCACCATTTATTTTAATCTATATATTAATTTTACCATCATTCTTTATATTAGTAATGATTAATATAAAAAGTCAACCTTCTAATTTTAGAATGAAAGAAAATTCAATAGAAATTCAAGAAAGTGTTTTATTTAATGATATTTCTATCTATTCTATTGAATCGATAAAAGAAGCAGAATTTATAAAAACATCTAGTTATGATAGTCAGAAAATGAAGAACATTGATGATTATCTCATAAACATTAACATATACGTATCAGATGAGAAATCATATGTATATTATTCATTTCGAATCGTTGAAAAAGAATATCAAAATATCTTAGTTCTATTTAAGAGTAGAAATATTAAGACAATAGAACCGTAAATAGAAAATCATCAATGACAAGAAAAAAAATATCGAGAATACTTCTTGTAATCATTTTATTAACATCGATATATGTTACTATAAACTTTTTTTATTTTTTAGAACCTCAAAAAACAATTCTAATTAATATTTACGATGAGGAAGTGAATAACAAAACATTAAACTCTGAACCTAAAGTAGTAGTAAGTGAATTTTATATTCCAAATAGAAAAGCAACTAAATTAATAGAAGCATTCAAAAAAAGTTACGATAATGAAGATATCATAATGAAAACTTATTCATATGTAAGAGGCGGAGGAAGAATGCCTATATCTTTTGTGACTGAGAATCATATAATAAATACAAGGCTTCAGGAGTTTTATATAATTATCTTAAGAAGTAGAAGTGATCCTAACAATACAGATTTAACAATAGAAAAGTATAAAATCAAGAAATAAATATGTTCAACCACCAGCAAAAACAACAAGGTTTTGGGGACGTACTCTTACACGCTAATTAGCAATTTCATTATGTCATAATATTTTCTACTTTCATTAATCTTTTTTATGCAAAAGAAAATTATAGAAGAATTAAAGCTTCCATCAGAAATAAAAAGTCTTATAAAGGATCAGAAGTTTGAAGAAGCGAAACAATTATTGAAAAAAAAATATATTTCACGAGACCTTATAGAAGTTGACGATTTAATTTCATCAAATGAAAATGAGTCTAACATTATCATTAAGAATTATCGAAAAATTATAGGTCAACTAATAGATGTAAAACTCTTAATCTTAGCTTTGTTTTCAGGAGTTATTGTTCTATTTAATGATGAATTTATATTCTTTTTTTTAGTTTCAATTCTTTTAATAATTATTGATTTAGCTATGAATTGGAAACAATTTTCAGATAAATCTACGAAAATAACTATTAACGAGAATTTTATAATTTTTCATTATTTGGAAAATGAAAAGATAAAATTTTCAAATTTGTTAACTATTTATGCAAAGAAAATAGTAAGAGGTAACAGAACCAAAAGATCATACTTTTACCTAACTTTTATATATAAAGATCCTAATATGCATATAATAGAAATAAATATTAGTGGTTTAGAATTAGACTGTTTTGAAATTGGAAAAATACTAAAATCAAAACTTTTAAAGTATTAAAATTATTTCAGTGGGTTACAATAGTCAATCTCCATCCATCAGTTGATGCACCTGCTGGTCGTAGTTTAGTCATCACGTTAACCAATTAAGTATTTCTATTATGAGTATTACATTAAACTTAAAACTAGTTTCTCTTTTATTACTTTCTATAATTCCGAGTTTTGATAAAGCAGAAAACGAAGGATTTAATATTTTTATAAATCAGTTTCCTGAGGTTAGTTTACCCATTCAATTTCATGGTCAAATTATTGAAAGTGAAACATCAGTGAAGTTAGACCCGAAAATTAGTGAAAATTTTATTAAAGGGTCTCAATATCATTATGTTTATGGTAAAATACCTTCAAATGATAAATTTGTCGGAGTAATTACTTTAGGAGTAGCGAACACATTACTTCCGTTTCTACATACATTTTCATTAAATGGTGAATTAGTTTCTTCTGAACAAATATCGATGGGTACTTGTGGTGCTGGGATGTGTGTGAGTTGTATAGAAGTAACGGAGATTTCTTCAAATTTAGATATTTATTTTGCAGATTCACTAACAGTTTATGATTGTAATGATGATGGTGAAGAAGTTTCAAATAAAAAAGATAAGTATGTTACTTATGTTGAAGGAAATGTTTTAGACGACGGATATATTTTACTTTTGGAAGAGAAAAAAAATAAATTATAAACGTATTACAACATTAACAAAACTCCAATCATGGTTGACACAACTACGAACAAGTTTAGTATTTACGTTGGGGCAATTGGACCCAATCAACAAGGATTTATAAACCTATTATAATAAATGAACTTAGAAAAAGAGCTATTGGATTTTTTAAAATCAGGTCAAAAATTAGAATATGATTTATCTAAAGTTGAACCTGGATTTGTAGGTTTACATAAACATGAAGATCTCAAGGAAAGTCATATATATTTAGAAGGATCAGCAGAAACACAATCTTATTATGAGATACCTGCTGTTAGTTTAACTGGAGAAAATGAATATTATGATCCTGAATTTATTTTACTTTGGTTACCAAATGAACAAAAATATGGTACATGGGACAGCGATCATTGGGATTTATTTATCTTTGACAATTGTGAATGGAATGATATAATGAAGACACCTGGTCAATATATCAATTATCAATGGGAGCCCAATGGTTTAAAAATTATGGATTTTGACCCTAGTCTTAATTATAAGTTGAAACAAGGTATGCCTTTTTAGAATTTTTTATCTAATTAATATATTTAATAGGAAATACAAAATTTATCCTCAATAGTGAGATTTAATGCAAATTTAAACATACCCTCTATTCGTAGTTTAGGTATTATGTACATAATTATAACCAATGAAACTTTCAATAAACTTTAAACTCATCATAGTATTAACTATTACACTTATCTCTTGTGAAAAAGCTCAACAAATAGACTATAAATTAATAGAGAATAAGAATTGGTATTTTTGTAGAACAAATGAAGAGTGTGAAGAGATGAAATACGATTATCTTGAAGGTGGGATATTAAAACTATCCTATGATTCTTTTGATTCTTCGAAATCAGTAAGTTTTATCAATGCCAATACAAATATTTTTTTAGATTCTTTAAGCGCATTACAAGAATATTATGATGACAATGAAAACGTAGGTCATATTACTTCCTTAACTGAAGATACATTGATAATAGCAATGAGAACACCTTTAAATCTTCATCTTTATAATGGAAGTTACCTTCCTTTTAAAATAGATACTTTGAGGTTCACTTCAAGTTATAAGAATATAGATTTCTTTTCTTTGGAAAACTATTCTCCACAATTTAAAGTGATGTCATTCTATTTTGAATTGGATGACATTAAAGTAGATATAACTCCAAAAGGTAAATTTTATCTAAGTAAAAAGGGAGTCAATTATAAAGGACAACTAAATGAAAATGAATTATCTCTATTAAAAAAGAAATTACTTGTAGCGTGTTATATATCAAAAGTAGATAGGGTGTTTTTTAAGACAAACCTCAGAATAGGTTTAGGCGAATGTTGGAATTCCAATATTAAAATGAATATTCAATTGGAAGAAAATCATGCATTACAAGGAAAGTATGATTATATGCTAAGACGTTTAAGGTTAAGAAAAAACGAATTATCAATTTACATTAATGAAGGCTTTTGTTACGATTACAATTTAGCCGAATTGACAAATTACATAAAACATTTATCAGAAACGGTTGAAGGACAAAAAGTCCAAGTCAATCATGACTTTATTATTGATAAAAAAGAATTTTAAACATTATGATCATGCCAAACACAATTGACAATATTATATCTCTTTCTAAAGAAATCTACCAATTAGAGAATAAAACTGAATTAAAAATAACTCCAGCAAGTATCAAACAAATCAAGAAAGCAGAAAGAGAACTTGATATAGAATTCTCCGATGAATTAAGGGGATTTTTATTAAAAGTAAATGGCTTATCAAGTTTTTGTACTGGTCTTGACTATTCTTCCTTTTCAAAATTGGATGAATATAGATATACATATGAAGCAGACCCTTCATTAATAGAAATCTATCAAGAAAATGATGATGAAGGTTATTATGATTGGCTCAATAGTAGTTTAATTATTGGAGGGATTTATGAAGATACTTTGTTACTTCTTTCTGAATATGAAGGGACATTATCATATTATAGATATAATGCTGCAATACCAGGTTTTGTTGAATACAATACTTTTGCAGAATACCTTGAAAATTATGAGTTATACCTCATAGAATATATTAAAGAAATAGAAATATAAACATTCAAAAGTATCAGTTATATACAAAGAATTAGCTGAAGCACCATACTTACTGAATAGTAATTTTTTTACAATTAAATTAAAACCAACAATCCTTACAATTAAATGAAAAAACTAATTTTTATATTTATCATCTCACTAAATTTTTCTTGTGATAATTCAGAAAGCAATAAAATAGATCAAACTAAAATTAAGGAAGATTTAAACGAAATCTTAACGGATATTTCTGAGAATTATATTTATCTGCAAGAAAAAAATGTTGATTTAAACTGCATTCGAGAATATTACGAGAAACAAATTCCAAACATCAAAACAGAAGAACAAACAGTTCTTTTTTTTGAGTATTTGTTAGACGAATTTTATGATAGTCATCTAATTCTAAACACCAATAGAAACTCTTCCTTTAGATTATATTCACCAATATATGTGTCGATTGAAAATGAAAAAACATTAATATCAAATGTTTGGCACCCTATTGTTGAGCATCTCGAACAGGATATAATCGGAGCAGAGTTATTAAAAATAAATGGAATTGATATTGACAAAGCAATCGATCAATTTCCAACACATTGTAATGACAAACAATCGCAAAATGTAAGAGAGTGGATCGCCAATAAAGTTGTCGCAGGTCGCTATAATCAACCAAGAGTTTTAACCTTAAAACTGGAGAGTAATGAAATTGTCGAGTTTGATTTAGATAAACTAAAAACCAAACAAACTACTGAACTTCTATCAGCTACAACAGAAAATGATATTGGAATAATTACTTTAAATAATTCATTGGGAAATAATGCTCTTATTAATGATTTTGATAAGGCTCTCGACAAACTAATGGATACCAAGGGACTGATAATAGATTTGAGAAATACTGTAGATGGAGGAAATTCATATGTAGCTCGTGGAATAATGGGAAGATTCATTAATGAGCCCAAACCATATCAAAAACACTTTAAAATTGAGCAGTATGACGGAAATCCAATTGTAGAAAGAAGTTGGATAGAATATGTCACCCCAAGAAAGGAACAATACAAAAATAAAGTTGTGATTTTGGTTGGACGATGGACTGGAAGTATGGGAGAAGGACTTTCTATAGGTTTTGAAGGAATGGAAAGAGCAGAAATAGTAGGTTCTGAAATGGAAAGGCTAGCAGGAGAGATGAACGGTTTTTCCTTTAAAAATCACAATTTCGGTTATCGACTTTCTACAGCTAAACTGTTCCATTTGAATGGAACACCAAGGGAAAAATATGTGCCAACCAATTATGTGAAGCAAACAACAATTTTAAAAGATGAAACACTTGAAAAAGGGATTGAATTGATTAATAAAAATTGAGTTGATTTTTTGGATATATAAATCTTAAACGAGTATAAGATAAGTAGAGAAGAATTTGATAATAAGAGAGTTTTCTTATAATTTGAAACGACTTTTATTACTAAATTTTGTCTAATAATTTACATAGCTGGTATTATTAGACCTTTACTTAAAAACTAATACTATGAAGAAGCTTACGCAGCTCTCTGTCCTGTTAATTACTCTTTTTTTAATTGGATGCGGTAACCAAAGCATCAACAAAAATCAAAGTCTTCAAACCTACATCAAATTGTGGGGATTTTTAAAATACTATCATCCAGAGGTCGCCAAAGGAACTCAAGATTGGGATAGTGTTTTTATAGCAAGGCTGGACTCCGTCAAAAACATTCAAACTAAAGATCAACTAAATAATTACTACAGTCAATGGATCAAAAGTTTGGGTAACATCGAGAAATGTGAAAATTGTGCTGATGATCTACCTGATAGCCTCAAAGTAAACCTTGATTTGAGTTGGATCAACGACAGTAATGTTTTTTCAACGGAAGTAATGAATCAATTGAATTTCATTAAAGACAATAGAAACCAAGGAGAAAACTATTATATATCTCAGTCTTCCGAGGTTGGAAATACCATTTTTTCGAATGAAAAGAAATACGAATTTGAAGATCAACCTTCTGAAGGAATTAGGTTGCTAGCTTTAGCTCGTTATTGGAATATCATCAATTATTATTTTCCATATAAATATCAAACTGATGATAATTGGGGAGATGTTTTAACAGAATTAATACCATTGTTCCAATCTGCTCAAGAGGCTTTAGATTATCAATTGGCAGTCAATCAGATGGTGTCAAAAATTAATGATAGTCATGGATATGTAATTTATGATAATCGTTTGTTAGGTCAATTCTTTGGAAAAAAATATGTTCCATTTCGATATAAAGTATTTGACAATAAGGCTATTGTAAAAGGTTTCTTCGATAAAAAATTAAGTAATGAAAATGATATTTTATTTGGAGATGTCATTTTAGGAGTTGAAAATCAGACAATTGCCGAAAGGAGTAATTACATTTCAAAGTATTTCTCTTTCTCTAATAATGCAACTCTATTTAGAGAAATGGAGCCATTCTTAACTACAAGAAATAAGGATTCAATTGATATAAAAATCGATAGAAAAGGAGAAATATTGAATAAGCGAATAGCTTTGTATCCTTTAGATTCCATGGAATTTTCATTTAATAATGAAAAAACAGTCTCGAAGTTTCTATCTGATGATGTAGGATACATTAATATGGAAATTTTGAGCGAGGATCAAATTGGAAGTATATTCAAAAAGTTTAAAAACACAAAAGCCATCGTTTTTGATTTAAGAAACTATCCAATGAACGACTATCATGATTCACTTTGTTTTCATTTATCCGAGAAAGAGGTAGAATTTGCAAAGTTCTCCGTTCCTAACATGAAATATCCAGGTACCTTTAAAATCTCTGAAAGCGTTAAGATTGGAATGGATAACCCTGATTATTATAAAGGGAAAAAGATCGTATTATGTAACGAATCTACGCAAAGTGCATCAGAATTTATGACCATGTTTTTTCAGGCTTTACCAAATACAATTACAGTTGGAAGTCAAACGGCTGGAGCCGATGGTGATGTTTCTGAGATACCACTTCCTGGAGGAATTACCGCATTAATGTCTGGTATTGGTGTTTTCTATCCAAACGGAGAAAAAACACAAAGAACTGGGGTGAAAATTGATGTCTATGTTGAGCCAACAATTGAAGGAATAAGTGAAGAAAGGGATGAGGTACTTGAAAAAGCAATCAATTTGATTTAAAATAAATGAAGGCATAGCAAAAGAGTTTAATACTTAGTTGTTATGCCTTTTTAAATATAAATCAAAACCAGAAATTAGTAACAAGTCGAAAATCAGAAAGTATTAAATGAACAAATAAATATTTAAAGTTTTCTCTATCATCACTAACTCTAGCTTTGAAGTTTTGTATTTCTTAGTTCACCTTGTGTTTTCCTAGAAATTTATACATTTCTGATGCAGCTAAAAGATAAGCTCCAACCCCAAAATCGGCTGTTGAGTTTTCGTCTACCTGCTGACCAGGAATTGCACGTTCACCGATAGGTTGTACATAACCAACTTTTCCGTTTTCATTTAATGCCGTGGAGCTTAAATAATTCCAAGATTTCTTTACAACAGGAGCATATTCATCCACCGAAAGAATTCCATTGTTCATACCGCATAAGTAGCCATAGGTAAAGAAAGCAGTACCACTTGTTTCCGGTCCTGGTGCATGCTTTGGATCTAAAATACTTCTTGTCCAATATCCTTCTTGTTGCTGAGCCTGTTTTAAGGCAACCGCCATTTTTTTATAAATGCCCTCGAAGTAAGTTCTGTGTTCCCAATCTTCAGGAACATCTTGAAGCACCTTTGCTAAACCAGCAAACACCCAGCCATCGCCTCTAGCCCAAAAGTCTTTTAAACCATTGACCGATTTGTGTTTAGGGAACACATATCTCGCGTCTCTAAAGAATAGTCCTGTTTCCCCGTCGTACATAATACTTTTAGAATAAGCGAAGTATTCGTACAACTTATCCAAGTATTGTTTGTCGCCTGTTAGATGATATAATTTTGTCATTACAGGCATCACCATGTAAAGGCCATCGGCCCACCACCAATAATCGTTTCTTGAGGTAGACATTTCGTATTTCATCACCTCTTTTGCTCGTGCGACCATTGCCTCCTCCTTGTCATCCGATAAGTTATATAAGTCGATATACGTTTGAAAACAGATTTGCCAATCACCGAATAATACAAAATCATCTGTTTCTCCATACTTATATTTCCAATTCGATTTTATATCCGATTTAGCACCTTTCCACTCATTATGTTTTGCCCAATCTATGGAATAATGACGATAAGCTTCTTTTTTAGTGATTTCATAAGCCGCCATATTTCCGGTATGATATGCTGCATGATCCCAGAAAGATCGTAGCTCTGCTTTATTGTTTGCCTGCCAATAGTCGTTTACCTTAAGGATAATTTTTTTTACCTCCTTTTTGGTATTCATCTTCCCAACTTTTTGATGTTCATTTCTATGAATAAATTCCCCCACAATCTTTGCTTTATAGTTCATATACGTCGTGTATTCACCATAAAACCACAAGGCCACCTGATTCTTTTTTGACTTAATACCTTTAGGAACATAAGGTCTTAAATTATCCTTTTCAGAGTTCTCTGTTATCGCCGTCCAAGTCCAAGTTTCGCCATCATTTTTTGTAACAGCCGAGTAGATTTCATAGCGTTCACCTTCTACACCAGTCATTGGGTTTTTATTCGACGACATAAAAATCTGATTTGTATTGTAGGGGTTTATAGTAATAATCCCAGTATAATCGTCTTCACCATTGTATAATCCTTTTCCTGCATCACAAACTAAGTGGTTGGTCCATAAATTACCGTTCCATTTAGCATAGTGATACGTAATAGTATTGATATCAATTTGTTTAGAGTAACTCACCACAGGATTCCCTTTTTTATCATAATTGATGTTATGCGTCCAAGGTCTTGCTTTTGTTCCATCAGATCCAAAATGATAAAGCTTATGAACCGATTGAACATCAATAGGCTTACCTGCAAATACACTTGCTAAATCTGTTATAACGCTACCATCTGTCTGATATATTTTACCTTGTGTTCCATCCTTATTTGTTTGATAATAGCAGTGATATAAGTTGTTGTCGGCTTTTCTAGGATGACCATCCGTAAAGAAGAAATCAATTCTATCAACATTATTAGAAGTGTATTTTACATAAGGTCGCACACTACCATCCCCATTTTTAAATAGGATAAAATCTTTTCCATCACGGAGTGGCTGACCATCTTTATCGTACGTTTTTACATTCGGATTAAAGTTGTTCGTACGCATGAAATTATAGATCTTCCCTTGTTCTGCACTTAGTTGATAAGCGTTATTGTAAGTGGCTCCTTTATGGTCGGAATCATTGGTAGTTAGTTGCATAATTTCATCACCCCAATCCGATTGTTTTTTAGGTTCTTCGACTAAAGAAGTTCTAAAATAATTCTTCTTCGGACCAATATGCTTACTGTAAAAGGCCATAATTTTCCCATCTTCCCTCATTAAAACAGAAGCATTATTATGATCATCTTTTTGTGCCCAAGTGCTTAATAGTACTACACTGCCCACAGCATAACCCGTTGAAATATCGTTGACAGACAAAGCAGTCTTACCATCACTTTTAACATAAGAAGTATATAGTTTGCCGTTTTTATATGCTGCACGTTCATCGTTGTACCAGGTCCATGCACCATCTTCTGCGACAACGAAATCGTAACTTTTTGGAGTTGTTTGTTGTGCTAAAACCGATGTGTAACAGCCAAGCAAACATAAACTCATCAGAATATTGAGTAATTTCATTTCATTAGATATTTAATTGATACCTAAATCTAGAATTTCATTCATTTAAAGATCTTCAAAATTATGCTTAAAGCATCTTAAAATAAATGCTTTGATTGATATTCAGTAAATTATAAAGTAGTGTTTCTATTTTTTTCCTGAAATTCAATAGGACTAAACCCCGTTACTTTTCGAAAAACTGTACTAAAATAGTTCGGATTATTATACCCTACTTGATAGGCTGTTTCTGTTACAGTTTGATGAATTAATAAGTTCTGTGAAGCCTCTATTCTAAGTTTTGTCTGATATTGAAGGATCGTCTGACCAATGTTCTTTTTAAACTCCCTCATTAAATGTGCCTTGCTCAAACCGGCCATTCTAGCTATTTCGTCTACGCTAATATCTTCTGAGAAATTCCCTTTAAGATAGTCGACCACTTTATTCACGGCCAAAGCATTTTTCTGTTGAGGAATATCAGATATCATTTCAGAAAGTTCCACCGCTTCATTGTAAATAATCTCTTTCACCTGGGTCGCATCCTTACTGTGTTGGATAGCTTTGGTTTTATCTACATTTCTTTGAAGTAAAGAATCGGTATCACCGCCAGCCTCAATAGTGGTATCGGTAAGCATATTTAAAATTTCCCGAATACGCATTTTGTAGACATCTAAGTTGCCATGTGATACACCTTCTAAGTTTTCTAGCAATACTCGTATATCTTTGGTTTTCTCACTTGTATTCGACTTAATCACCAACTGCAATTCTTCTTTGAGCAAGCCCACTTTACCTTTCATATCTTTGATATCAAGGAATACGGCCCAAATCCACATCATCCCCACAGGAATAGAAGCGATATAATACAAACCAATATTCTGAGGTTTCGTTCCTACACCAATAACTAAGCTCAAACCAAATATAAGTCCACCAGAAAGGAACAATAATAATTTCAATTGTCGTTTTCCTATCATCTCTTTGATGATCAATAAAGAGCACGGAATGATTAATTGAACTATCGCTCCAATTATCTGAATTTGATGGGCTGCATTAATACCATTAAAAACTTCTTCTGCTGACTCATTAAAGAACCACCTTAAAGAACCGTAGTCGTAAAATAGGATGTATGCAACGGCTAATATTCCACCAATTCCATAGGGCAGAACATACAACGTTCGTGTGGCAGGGAGTCCACTTTGTTTCGAAGTGGCTATGAGTAAGGAGGGAATACCAATACCTAATAAAAGCAGCATTCTTGCATAAAGTACAAGTATGGCTTCCACTTCAGAGGAATATACCCAAGAGATTCTCCCGATTAAAAACAGAACAAAAGAGCACAAAAAAAGAAGGTATAATCTATAATCAGCAGAAATTCTTTTTCTCACAACAATGAAGTACAAAAGGATTGTTAGAAAAAGCTGTGCAGATACCAAAGGGGCTAAAATATATTCAAATAGTTCGCGACTTAATACCAAAGTTCAATAGAAGTTGTGTTGAATAAATGATGAAAAGGAGAATAAATTTCTAACCTAAATCAATATATAATGTTTTTGTCTGTCAATTAAGATTACGATACAAGAAATGAGGAGAAAATTGTTTCACCCCCGTTGTTTGAATTAATTATTTCTTATCGTATTCTAAATTAGAATAGTCTACTTTTAACTTTGATCATTTAAACTTGTTAAGTATTTTGGTTGAGCAAATGAATTGATAAACACTAAAACAAATTTTCAATGTTTAGGCTCGATCAAAATGAAAACCAGTTAAATACACTAGAACTAAAAAGAAATTGGGCAGGGAATGTTGAATTTAATCCCAAACAAGTTGATTTTCCATCAACAGAAACTGAAATCCAAAAATTAGTCTTAAAAGCAGCCAACCAAAGAAGTACTATTCGAGTAATAGGAACAGGGCATTCTTTTAGTGCTTTATGTCAGACAAACCAGATTTTGATGAGTCTAGATAATTATCAGGGTCTAGTACATGTTGATAAAAATAAACAACAAGTGACTGTAAAAGGAGGTACCAAATTAAAACTATTGGGAGAGCTTCTTTGGAAAGAAGGACTCGCTATGGAAAATCTTGGTGATATCGATTCTCAGTCTATTGCAGGCACAATTAGCACAGGAACTCACGGAACAGGAACCTCTTTTGGAACCATCAGCTCACAGGTTATATCACTTAAACTGATTAATGGAAAAGGTGAAATTAAAACCTGTTCGCTTGAAAAAGATGTTCAGTTATTTAAAGCTGCTCAAGTTTCTTTAGGTGCATTAGGGATCATCACTGAGGTGACCCTACAATGTGTTCCAACTTATAAACTGCTCATCAAAAATAGAAAAGAAGGCCTCAATACAATTTTATCCAGTATTGAGGAGAGGAATACGCTTAACCGAAACTTTGAATATTATTGGTTCCCTTATACCGAAACAGTATGGACTAAATCTTCTAACATTGTCGAAAGCGGAGAGCCCGATAAAGACAATCTATTGAATTACCTCTCCGAATTATTATTAGAAAACTATACATTTAAGGGATTATGTGAATTTGCTAGATTATTTCCCTCCCAAAATAAATTGGTCTCGAAAATCATTGCTCAATCTGTCCCAACGATGGAAAAATTAAACCATAGTCATAAAGTATATGCCACCATGCGGTTAGTAAAATTTACTGAAATGGAATACAGTGTACCAGCAGAAGCCTATCAAGAGGTAATGAAGGAAGTGATAAAGTTGGTGAACTCAGGGAAGTATCCTATTCATTTTCCAATCGAAAATCGCTGGGTAAAACAAGATGATATTTTTATGAGTCCAGCATATCAACGTGATTCAGTATACATTGCTTGTCATGTTTATAATAAGAAGAGCTACAAAGAATATTTCAAGGCTTTAGAATCAATTTTAAGAGCCTATGGCGGTCGTCCACATTGGGGTAAACTAAATACCATTACTCAGAAAGATGTGACAGAACTCTATCCTAAATTCATGGAATTTGATGCTGTTAGAAAAAATGAAGATCCAGACGGGATGTTCACGAATTCGTATTTAAAGAAAATTATTGGATAATGGGTTTAGAGAATAACTATTTCGAATTACTTAATTCTATATTGAAAGAAGGGAATCGAGCCATACCTTTTTTAATGCTTGATCTTGATCGTATTGATGAAAATATTCAATTATTACAAAAAGAATTGAAGACAGAAGCACACCTTCGGATAGTGGTGAAGTCTTTACCTTCTTATCCTTTGATTGCTTACATAGCGAATAAGTTGCAAACCAATCGCTATATGGTTTTTCATCAACCCTTTTTAAGTGATTTGGCCAGCAAGTTAGATCATCAAGCAGACATTTTGATAGGCAAACCAATGCCTGTAAAAACAGCGGCTTATTTCTATAAATATATTTCAAAAAACAATCCTGATTTCAATCCATTTACTCAAATACAATGGCTTATTGATACCAAAGAAAGGGCTTTACAGTATTTACAGTTAGCAGAGAAATTAGGTCAGTCGCTTCGCTTAAATTTAGAAATCGATATTGGATTACATCGTGGAGGATTCCACTCATTTGATGCATTGAATGAAACGCTAACTCTTATAAGTGAGCATTCCGATAAAATAGAATTTAGTGGTTTTATGGGGTACGATCCGCATGTGGTTAAAATTCCTTCGGTCATACGATCTCAAAAAACCTCTTTAAAAAGGAGTAACGAATTCTATGAGGAATGTAAGACTTTGGTATGCGAAAAATTCCCTCAACTATGGAAGGATCATCTCACTTTTAACGGAGCAGGTAGCCCAACGGCAAGTCTACACAATTCAGCTTCTTCACCATTAAATGATATTGCAGCAGGTTCCTGTTTTGTTAAACCAACTACCTTCGACATACCTACTTTGCATAATTATCAGCCGGCCTGTTTTATAGCAGCACCTGTTCTAAAAAAAATGAAAGGAACAGCAATTCCTGGATTAGAAAAATTGAAAAAGTTTATGCCTTTCATCAATAAGAAGAATGCGCAATCTTTTTTCATTTACGGTGGATATTGGAAAGCCGACTATATTTATCCAGAACAGTTGGAAGAAAATAAACTCTATGGTGTATCGACGAACCAAACGATGGTCAATGCTCCCAAAAACACAAATTTAGAAGTGGATGATTTTGTCTTTCTACGCCCTCATCAAAGTGAGTTTGTGTTTTTACAATTTGGTAAGTTGGTTATCATTAAAAATCAAAAAATCGTTGATGAATGGGAGTTGATGAACAATAATTGAAAAACAACTCTTTGGATAACACTATAGATAAACGATGAATTGTGTAAGAATATCAGTAAATTGTATTTAGCATACATCTCTTTATAGCCATAAATTTGTAGTAGAAACAATCTGAAATATAATTAATTTGATATGAACATTTTACAATCTTTGGAAGCCTATACAACAGCACAAAAGTGGGTGGGAATTAACTTTATTATACTAGGTTCTATTTTGGTGATATTGGCTGGAATCTTTACATTTTTTGTCGCTAAAACTCCAATGTCAAGCGGTATGAAATGGGGAGCATTGGTTTCTGGAATATTTATTATTGTAGGGGGAGTATCTTATTATAGTTTTTGCAATAAAACACAATTAAGCTCACAAGCTATTTACGAGAAAGATGTAACAGAATTTGTCCAATTTGAGTACGAACGTATGGAGAAGGTGGATAAAGATTTTTTACTCTATCAGCTTACCTTCACAGCATTTATAGTGGCGGTATTGATTATCATATTATTTATCAATATGCCTTTATTAAAAGGTATATCTTATGCAGTCGCTATTTTATTCTTGGGAATACTATTTATCGAAGGATTTTCTCATACATCAATCACTAAATATACTTCTGAATTAAAGAAAGAAGTTCAGCGTTAGTCACCTAACGTTCTTATGAGTGATTAACGAAAAATTAACTTTGAGAAGCAGGTCTAAATTGTTAAATTCACAACATAATAAATACAATTTTTTTAACTCTATTATTTTTTAAACTAAAAGCCAAAAATGCACTATTATTTTAAAGTATTACAGAACTATGCCACATTTAGCGGACGTGCAAGAAGAGAAGAGTATTGGATGTTTGTTCTAATCAATGCCATCATTTCTTTTGTCTGCGGATTTATCTGTGGTATGTTGGGCTATCCAGAATTGGCTAACCTTTATTCATTGTTGATATTATTACCTGCAATTGGTGTTGCGGTAAGAAGAATGCATGATGTTAGCAAAAGCGGGTGGTACATCCTTATTCCTATTTACAATCTTATTCTTGCTATACAAGAAGGAGATCATGGTGATAACGAGTATGGAGCTGATCCAAAATCAGAAACAATCTAAACCATCAAATAGTATAATGGGATCATTATTATCTCATTATACTATTTTTTTGCAAATTATATTCTTCACATTTACAGCGAACAATTTCTTTCTTCCTTCATCATATTGTTTGACCTTTTCTTTAATCTGAAAGACTCTTTCTCATGAAATACTACAAGAACAAAAACATTTATATTACTGGTGGAACAAGTGGTATTGGGCTTGAAATGAGCAAACAATTGCTGAAGTCAGGAGCTAATGTGGTGGTGTTTGGAAGAAAAAACTTATCAGAAATAGAAAGCAAACTATCTGAAAGTACAAATGAAAATAGTGTTGCAGCAATCTCTTTAGATACGACATCAGTTGATAGTGTAATTGAAGGATTTTCTAAAGCACAATCAATAGTTGGAGATCCTCATGTAGTCATTCATTCGGCGGGCATTGGTAGAAGTGTCGCCTTTAATCAATTTTCTGAAGACGATTTCAAAGAAACCATCAACGTCAATATTTTTGGGAGTCGTAATGTAGCAGAAGTGGCTTTTCCTTATTTAAAAAAGACAAATGGACAATTACTTTTTATTGCCTCTTTAGCAGGTATTGTCACCAATTACGGATACTCTGCCTATTCGGCTTCAAAGTTTGCCACATTGGGATTTGCAGGTGTTTTGAGAAGTGAATGGAAGCCGGAAGGTGTAAATGTTTCGGTAGCTTGTCCGCCAGAAATTGACACTCCACTTGTAGAAAAGGAAAGATTGGAATCTCCTAAAGTAGCGAAGGTACTCAAGCAATTTGCAGGGAATCTTGAACTAGACTATGCTTGTAAGATGATGTTGAAAGGTTTATCAAAAAAGAGTTATATGATCATACCTGGCTTTAAAGCAAAGTTAGTAGCAATAACTCAGGGCATTTTTCCATCGATGAATATTTGGATAAGTGATTTGGTGATACGGGTGATAATGAAAAAGAATAAATAAGATGCACATCTTTCTTACTATGCTATTTACAGTGCTCTATAGTTTATTTCTGTATTATTGGAGCACAAATAAGCCTTTGAATTTATCACATAAGGTATCTATTCATTTAAAGTTAGCTCATTATTTTTCTTTTTCATTAACTGGAATTATTGCTATAATATTCATCAATTTTAATATAGGTTTAAGAGGGAAATGGACTTCTAGAATGATCATACTTATCTTTTTTTTAAGTGGGATTTTATTTCATTTAATTGCAGAAAAAGAAGCTATGAAAAAGTGGGGGTTTTGGTATTTTAAAGGCTTTTCCTTTTTACCAATAGGAATATCATTATTTACGTTTATACCCTTTTTAGGACCTGTTATCGTATTTTCTATACTAGGTCAACTTTTTATACCTGTAGACAAAATATATTATGAAGATGATCAGCTTAAAGTTCAAACTCGTTTTGTTGGGGTATTAGGACCTCCTCAATTAGAAGTTTACCAAAAGGAATTCATTTTCGAGAAAAGAATAACAGACCATAATGCTTTCTAGAAATATAATATTGAAGAAGTCTCAGTATCATATGATGAAGACTCAACAAGAATAAAATTGAAATATCGGAATGATGATAAGATGGATGTTCTAAGTTTTGAGACGGTTGATTAACTTCACTGTTCGTAGTATTAAGACGTAGTTGTCATTACGAACAAAAGCATAGTATAAGTTTGTATACTTATTACTAATACATTATCGTTTAAACTTATATTAGTAGAGTTTTAACGTAGCAAACAATTTTTTGATATATAAAACTAAACAGAATGAAAAACTATTTAATCCTACTTCTGTCATTTTATTTTTTTAGTTGTGATAATGAAATAACGACTTTAACTTTTGAAAGCGTTGGTGTTTCATTAGATTACCCTTCTAATTGGACTGAAATTAATGATAATTCAATTGTTTTTGGTATTGCAGATATTTCACTTTTAGAAGGAGGTGGTTCGAGTATACTTCTACAAAATACAGATTCCGTACAATCCAGTTTTTATGGAATCAAAACTTTTGAAGAATATGTAGATGCACTTTACAATAATGTATTATTAGATAGTAATAATTTATTGACTGAGAACCTTAAAGATATCTATCTAAATAAGACAAAATGTAAAAGATTTTCGGTTGAAAAAGAAGGTAAGTTGACAAAGGTAATTCAAACTACGTACTTGTTTAATTATAATAGTAAGTATTATAATATTATTTTAACAGAACCACTTGGTATTGGAAAAAATAAACATAATGAAAATCTAAAGATATTGTTGAGTCTAGGATTAAAAAGCACTGACGTTAATAAGTTGCTTTAATAAAATATATAAAGTCACTACGAACTTATAAATCGTATAAGTTTGCAACTTATTACAACTATTTAAAATGAGCAGAATCAGAATAACTAATCAAAATCTAACTATGAATTACAAATTTCTTCTTTTATTATTTACAGTTACTCTTTTTTCAAATCTAGCAACCGCACAAGGTTTTTATATCGAAGCGGGAACGAATCTTTCAGATTTGAATCAACCAAAAGAGAATCATATTGCTCCTACAAAATACCAATTAGGGTATCAAATCGGGGCCTCAAAGGATATCCCAATTAAAAATAATTTCTCTTTTTTCCCAAAATTAATGTTTGCCTATAAACGAGAATATTTTGAGGAATATTTTTATCTGCCTAATGACCTTGGTCTTAATAGTCGTTATGGATTTAATACAAATACTAAAGAGTATCACTTGGAGATACCATTAAATTTTAAATATAAATTTGATTTAAAATCTTCATCTGTTTTTATACTTTTTGGTCCATACCTTAATATACTTATATCTGATAATTCTAAATCTGAATTAGTGATAAATAATATTCCAGAACCTTTTGACCTAGGAAAAATGTCTTTCTCTAGAAATTTAGATTATGGCTTTAATTTTGGAGTTGGGTATCAAAAGAAAAGATTTATTGTAAATGCATCAATGGATTATGGTTTATACAGAGATATTAGTACTGAATACTCTGATGAATTCTCGGAATTTAATACGACTTACTCTAATAGAAACTTTACTTATCGATTACAAGTTGGGTATCAGATTTTTTAATTATTAGTTTTGAAATAGAATATTTTATGAGTTTCTAAGTAAAGATCCTATGACACCAAAACAAATAGAAAGAGTTCAGAATAAAATTAAGAAAATCCGTAAAGCACTTTCAGATGAAAGAAGACGTTTTGGCGGATATCATGATGGACGAGGACTTCGATACGCACCTTTCGAACTCTATTTAAAAATTCAAGATTATAAAGGCGGAGCTACTTATTTAAGATGGTTTCTAAAAAACTTTCCGGATGATTATGGTTTTCCTACCCTTTGGATAATGTCTTCAATTATCTATTTTAAAAATAAAAAGAAAAAGGAAGCAGAGAAAATGGTGTTAACCACATTTTTTAATGATCCAGTGGTTTTTAATATCTTCATAGATACTCCAATTGAATATGTAACGAGCACCCATTTTAATCTTGATGCTATCCAAGAATTTTATACAGAATTGCAACAGAAAAACGATTTGTCTGATTTTAAAACTTGGTTATTAGATTTTACCACAACTGAGAAATTTCTTCATTATAAAAAAGAATATTTATTGTTAGAAGAAAAATTGACTTCTTCTCAAAAAGAGAGTGAAAGGAAGGGGATTTTAGAGCTTCAATCTAAGTTAACGGATTTGAGTACCTATTAATCAGACAATCAAAGTATGAGCAAAAAACTTCTATCGCAAAGACATCCCATTTTTTATTTTATTTCGATATGGATACGAAGAATAATTCGTTTAGTGTCCATGCAATTTGATGGAAGAACTTATGCTCAAAATCGACAAGTAGATAAATTACCTTATCGGGTTAAAAAACATCAATCTAAATTGATAAGAAAACTCGGCGAAACAGATTTAACTTTACAATACAATAAGGTAGAAAACCTGAAAATTGTCATCGGTTGTTTAAATGGTTTAATAATTAAGCCCGGGGAAACATTCTCTTTTTACCATTTAGTAGGTCGACCAACAAAATCAAGAGGTTTTAAAGAAGGGATGGAGTTATCTTTTGGAAAGGCTCAATCAGGTATAGGTGGAGGGATTTGTCAAAGTACCAATTTATTGCATTGGTTAGCATTGCATAGTCCATTGACTGTATCAGAAAGGCATCATCATAGTATTGACCCATTTCCTGACCAAGGTAGAGTATTGCCTTGGGCTAGTGGTTCTGCCATTTTCTATAATTATTTAGATTTCCAATTGACGAATAATACAGAGTGGACCTTTCAAATTAATTTATGGATGACTGAAAAGACAATAGACGGAGAAATTAGAGTAAATGAAGAATTAGATTTTGCCTACCACGTTTACGAAACAGATCATCAGTTTTTAAAAAAAGGGAGTGAGTTTTATCGAACAAACAAAATTTGGAGAAAGAAAATTGCTAAATTCCAAAGCGGGAAATTATTAGATAATGAGTTATTATATGAGAATTATGGCAAGATGCTTTATACACCTGATGAGTATCAGGAAATTTCTTAAATATCACAAAACTTAAAAAGCATTCTAATAATTGCACTTTTATCATTTCTTCTTATCGTCAGAATAATCAAAAAAGCGAAATAGCCCTGTAAATTTTCTTCACCTTATCTCTAATACAGTTCACAACGTCTTCATTAACAAAAAAACGCTGCTTATGTAAGATTTGAGCTAATGAAAGATATAAGCAAACTAGTACGGTAATTATAAATACTGCAATTTTGAGGTACTATCAAGGGTTTAACCATCCTTTGACCTATTTTTTTGACGACGAACTGAAAGAAATGAATAAATTAAATCTACTTTTACTACTGCTTTGCTTTAATATATCAGTAAATGCAGAGTTAAAAAACAACCGTTTTGATAGGATATATGATATCCATGGTCTGAATCAAAATACAGTATCTTCTATACATCAAGATAAATCTGGATTTATTTGGTTGGGCACCCCTAATGGATTATTCCGATATAATGGAAATGAGTTCAAGTCATTTATCCATCAGCCGGGAGAAGAAAATACTTTAATAAATAGTTCGATTCAATCGATATTCGAAGACGCTAACGAGCACTTATGGTTGGTGACTTCTACTGGGTTGTCATTGTACGATTTGAACACCGAGAAGTTTATCACTCCAAAGAATTTTAATAAACTGATTGCTCCTGATGAGAGGATTAAAAAAATTCAATCAATAGACGACAAGCAATTATTGATATTAACGACTCACAAACTCCATAAGGTGACTATTGGCGAACATTACCAATTGAGTTCGGAAGTCATTAAAGAGACCGAAAAATCTGGAGTACATTATCATTCGGTAAATGTAAATAATGGAAAGCTTTATCTCTTAAATTATAATGAAATAGAAGTTTTTCAGTATAATGGAGAAGAATATGTTAAACAGTATGCTTTAAAGGCGACTGATCTTCATCAGAATGGTTTTTGGTCTAGTACTGTTGATTTGGTGAATGATAAATTGTACATCACCTCTAAGAAAAAGATTTTTGAATTTGAACTGAATTGGGAAAAAATCAAATTGGTCAATACCTTAGAAATTAAGGCAGAGGAAGCTGCTTTTAAAAATGCTTCAATTAAGCAAGTTAAGATCGATCAAAATGGTATTGTTTGGGTAATTACACATGCAGATGGTGTTTTCTCTTACGATACACACACAAAGAAATTTAATCATTACTACAACACGGTAGAAAACTCATCTATATCAAGTAATATTATTAACGATATTCTATTGGATGATTCTGGAACATATTGGTTCGCTACAGGGCACGGATCTATTAGTATTCTAAACCCAATGAAGAAGCCTTTCCATAATATCTCGAATAACTACTACAGGCCTAAAAGCCTTTCTTCTAACCTTATCAATTCTATTTTTATCGATAAAAATCAGAAACTATGGGTGGGGCATTATGGAAAAGGTCTGAATATCAGCAATGAGAGATTTAAACTTGAGAATGCAGAACAGATAGATTTTGAATCCTATTTTGATAATACATCTATTTCTTCCATCAAGAAAATTGATGATAAAGTCTACATCTCTTCATCTACAGGATTGTATGTAACAGATGAGGATCACCGTAACTTCGATCGTATTTTTCCACAGACTAAACATTCTATCTATCATGTTGATATTGTAGAGAAGATCAATAATACGCTAATTATTTACGCTTATGGTCAGTTTTTCCTTATGGATGAACAAACAAAAAAAGTAACAAAGGCCAATAGCTTAATTAAGAATATAGATTTGTTGAAGAACATCATGGTCATTCAAATATTAAATGATAATGATAAAGGACTTTATTTAGGTACCAACAAGGGATTGTTCTATCTGTCATTTTCTGATACATTCGAGGTAAACAAAGTAACGGATAATGAAGAGGCAGAATTCTATATGAGTAGAATTTTTGTAATGCACCGTTCTAAGTCCGAGAAAGATGTGCTTTGGGTAGGAACCTTTGGCGACGGTCTTTATAAGTGCAAATTCAAAAACGGAAAAGTGGTAGAATACGAGCTATTCTCACAAAAAGATGGTCTGCCAGACAATGTAGTTTACAGTATTGTAGATGGTACCGACGAATCTTTATGGATCTCTACAGATGGCGGAATCGCAAAAATCTACCCTAAGTCAAAACAAATTAAAGTATACGATGTAAGCGACGGCTTGCTTGCTGATAACTTCAGAAGAAGTGCTTATTTTAAAATGGATGATGGTACTATCCTCATGGGTAATCTTAGAGGGATTACCGCTTTCAATCCATTGGATATTAAAGATGATGAAATCGTACCACGCCCTCAGATTTTGAAATTGAAGATCAGAAATGAAGAAATTAATCCTTTGATGGAGTACGAGGGAGTAACATTACTTCAGAAACCTATTTATAAGACAGATGAAATTGTTATTCCTTACGATCTGAATCAAATTAACTTAGAGTTTGGAGCCATGCAATACAATGCTAAAAATGGTATCCAATACTCTTACAGAATGCTAGGGGTGGATAAAAAGTGGATTCAGGCAGGGCAGAATCAGCAAAGTGCCAATTTTGTGAAATTGCCAAGTGGAGAGTATACATTCGAACTTAAAGCCTCAAACAGTGATGGAGTAGAAAGCACTGAAATCAAAAGACTAAAGATTACAGTTTTAAAGCCATGGTATAAAACAACTTTCGCTTACCTTGTTTATACATTGTTGTTAGCAGTAGTTGTGGTAGGGGTAGTCTTCTATCTTAGATATTTATTTAGATTAAAGCAATCGATCTTATTAGAAAAGAAAGACAAGGAACATATCAAAGAAATCAACGAGGCGAAGTTGAAGTTCTTTACGAACATCAGTCATGAACTAAGAACACCACTTACGCTAATTTTAAGTCCATTAGAAAAGCTGACTTACGATAAGAAGTTGCCAGAAGATTTAAAGGAATATGTGGAGAATATCAATACCAACGGTCAACGTTTATTGAACCTTACCAATTCACTGATTGATTTCAGAAAGATAGGTGAGGGTGAAATGAAGATCTATCCGGTTTTCCATGATGTCACTCCTTTTGTGACTAAAACAGCAGAAGCTTTCCATGACTATGCCAAGGACAAAGAAATTGATTATAACATCGATGTAAAACATGTGCCGATTAATGGTTGGATTGACAAAGGTACCATGGAAAGAATTTTGTTTAATTTACTTTCTAACGCATTTAAGTATACGCCAAAAGGTGGAAAAGTATCTTTCTCAATTGATAAAGTAGAAGATGAACTTCAGTTGATAGTTTCGGATACAGGTCTTGGAATGGACAAAGATGAAACCGAAAAAATCTTTGATAGATTCTATAGAGGTGATAATGAGGAAACTTTATTTGGAAGCAGTGGTATTGGTCTAAACTTGGTACAACAACTTCTTAAGCTGCATCATGGTACTATAAAAGTGGATAGTGAAAAAGGAAAAGGAAGCAAGTTTACGGTCTGTATTCCTCTTCTGCATCCAGAATTTGATAAATCAGAAGGTATTATTGAAGAAGTAGAAAATGTGATTACTGATGATCAAAATAAAGCACAAATTAAAGGAGATAAACATAAATTATTGATAGTTGATGATAATGTGGAGATCCTCAAAATGGTTAAAAATCTTTTCCATGAAGAATACGAAGTTCACACCGCAGAAAACGGTATTGATGGCTTAGAAGTCGCCTTAAAAGCTACTCCTGATGTGATTATTCTTGATGTAAACATGCCAAAAATGAATGGTTACGAATTGGCAGAGAAGTTAAAAGAAAATGTACAGACGAGTCATGTACCTATCATTTTCTTAACCGCAATGAGCGATTTGGGTAGTAGACAGAAAGCTTTAGAAAAAGGTGGTCAGTTACATATTGGTAAGCCGTTTTCTCCGTATTTATTGGAACTACAGATTAACAATATCATCTCTCAGAAAGATAAGGAGAGAGAGATTCTTAAGAAGAACATTATTATGAGTGCTGACAAAGAAAAAGTACTCACAAAAGATGAAAAATTCCTTCAGGACATCAAAAAGATTTTAGAAGAGGATTATGATAACGACGAGTTTACTGTAGAGGAACTATCGGTAAAAGTAAATATGTCGTACATCCAATTTTATAGAAAATTTAAGGCAGTAACGGGCATCACTGCCAACGAATATTTAAGAATGTATCGTTTAGAAAAAGCGTCTCACTTATTAAGTAACGACGAGAATATTACCGTAAGAGAGGTAATGTATAACGTTGGATTTAACAGTCAGAGTTACTTCACTAAAGCGTTTAAGAAGGAGTATGGTTTAACGCCGGCTGAATTCAAAAAGAAGAAAAAAGAAGAAAGAACACAAATGGTTTAATTGATAGTAAAAAGCAACGATTAGATATATATCGTTTAAAGAGAATCATTAAAAGCGGGTAGTTTTACAAAAAATAATTTTGATAACTACTCGCCTTTTCTGTCCGTCTACTTACAGAATGGGTAAACTACTCTTATTTGAAATGAAACGAAACATCTACTTTACATTATTATTTCTATTATTATCTATCAAAGGCTGGGGGCAATTGCCACTTTCCTTATGGGATTTTGCACATACGAATACGTACATGTATTTCCCAGAGGTGTTAGAGAAATCGGAAGAGTTCTATATTCAAACCAATCATCATTTTCTTCGATTTAATTCAAGTGAATTAAAATTAACGAGGTTCAGAAGTATCGCCTCTTATGAGAAGTTATATCAATTATCTGACCTAGTGGGAAAGGAAGATGATGATATCCTTTCGATGTATTTGGAATATAACGGAGAGAAATATAAGGTGATAAGAAACGAGGCATCCAAAGACTTTATTGGCGATTGGGTGGAAGGTGGCAAATTCTATCAAAGACGTTATATATCTGATCTTAAACTAGAGGATGGTGGTCCTTTGTTTAAGTTTGGATTGGAAATCGCCTCATGGAACGATGCCTTTTCTTTTACTTTAGATTATGATGAATATTTACTTCCAGAAGATGAGATGACCTTAATAATTGAGTTAAGGTTGCCTGAAGATCAATACGAAGTAAATGCAGATAATAGTTCTCAAATAAAGATTCAAAGTGATAATCATGTGACTTGGGATTTAACATCGAACAAGGAAAATAACAGTATTTCTTATAAAAAAGGAGTGGTTTCGATTACTTCTCCATTATCAAATAAGTCTATTTCTGCATTGTTCCAGAGAAGAATTCAGAATTACTATACAGGGAAGTTATTGGTGTATGCTAATGATAAGAATGCTCCATATCAAACATTAGAAAGCTACAGAGATCCACAAAGACAAGCTACTGTCATTTCTATGAGTGGAAATATGGAATCAAAATTTGGAATGGAACGCACCAAAGTAGTCTTTGAGAATCCGACTGATGAAATACAGTTTGAGCGAGTGATATTTGAGAAAAAAGGGGTGGTAAAAGATATTACTGGTGCCTCTTTGATTTTGAGAGATAAGCAAGGATTTCCGACGGGTATTCCCATTCAAATATCAAAAAACTGGCACAACGATTATAAGCATAAGTTTAAAGGTCCTTGGTTAAGAGGATTTACTATTGTGGCCATTCCTTCAAACGAAAAAGTGGAATTAGAACTGAGTAGAGTGACGGGTTTTTGGGGAACTTTACCTGCCGCATCCCATAGTCAATTATCCCTTACTTCTTGGGGAAAAGAAAACCAAGCGAGTCATCAGTTATGGGAAGAATCGGCCATTGGCGCTTTTGGAGAGAACATTTGTTACGAACCCTATGGTGGTATTGCAGAATCTATGATTACAGATGTTCGACCTTTGTTTGTGAAAAGTACCCAACCAAATATCAAAGAACCTGAAGAATACAATTGGACACCCAATGTTGGCGGAGGAGATTTCTTGCGTTTTTATGATGATAAAGGAAATAGAAAAAACATAAAGCAGGTAAAAGTTGATTACATACGTAACTGCCCTAACTTAACGGAAGTAAGTTATAAAGGAGTCACAGCAAATGATGAAGCCGATTATAAATTAACGACTCATCTAATGCGTACCAACGATTTTGTAAAAGCATATTATCATATAGAATTAGATGTAAAATCTAAATTAGAATTTAGTCGATTGGCAATTGCTCAGTTTGGATCGGAAACCTACGCGTACTCCTACGAGAATAAATTTGCTTTTGGTAACGAAAATGGATTGCTAAAAGAAATTGAAAACCGAAAAGATAAATTGGGTTATGTGGTTCAGGAGATCAATACCCCTGGGGCAGCCCCATGGGTTAGTATGCACGATGCAGTAAATTACGATCTTCAGAATTATGGAACGTGGGCCAATAGAGGTTTAATTTTAAGAGAGACAGTTATTATTATTAATGGAAAAGTGGTAAAGCCACAGTTTTCTACGTTTGTGCATTACAGCAAAAGAATTCAAAAGCCAGTCACTTTAATGGAATTGAATCTACCTTTACACATCAAAGAATTGAACGAAGGAGATCGAATTGATATGACTATTGAGTTATGTATTCTGCCGAACGAATCAAATAGTTATTATGGAGACAATGAGGCTTTCAAAAATTTCATATCAGAAGAAGCCAATACTTGGGAACCTATGTATAGAGAGGCGCATAAAAACACTCAGTTGATCTTTTTAAAAAAGGGAAAACTACTTCGTAGAAATCCAATAAAAGTAGAAGCAGAAAATGATGAAGTGATCTTGGATATTACGAATGGGTTAGGGTATGTACCCATCACTATATCGAATATTTCCAATTATAGAGACTTCAATATTGTGATTACAAAAAATGGAACTCCGGTAAATTTAAAGGAACAAGAAAAGTTTGGAAATGATTATTGGCAGACCGACTATAATGCAGAGACCAAGACATGGGAAGTGACCTACTCTGTTCCTATGGATGAAAGTTTAGAGCCATAAATATCGATGAATACGTATCAGAAAAGCCCTTTTTTCTCTTTTTTGACACTATCAGATCAAAAGTAAGAAATGTAATATATGAGCAAATTGAAATGATATAAACGCACTAATATTGTATCAGATTCAATCAAAAGAAGTTTATTTTTTAATTTTAATGAAATGAAGAGAAACAAAATACTTTTTGTCGTACTACTTAGTATGCTGCCTATAGTTTCTATTTTTGCACAAGAAGAAATGCAAAAATTCTTCCGTACTTCTACCGTTGTTTATGATATAGACGGTCAGAGTAGAAGAATCGGTATGGGTCATACTCCTGTAAAAGGAGCAGTAGAAAAATCTATTGTGGATACTCCTTTTGGTAAAGCAGAACAATCAAAAGCTTATTTCGAAAAGGATGGCTTTGGATTGGAGTTACATATCAGAAAGCTTCAAGATATTAAAGCTTATACTATTCAAGGTTACTTCCATAACAAGAGTAATAAAAATGTAGACCTTAGAGTATTCGATTTATTCGATACTGAAAGAGGTTTTGCCGGAACAGTAGATTTATCTAAGCCAGAACAATGGTTAATCACTCCATTAATGGAGCATAAGCATGCGGAGACTTTAGACAAGTTAAACACGCGTTATAAAGAGGTGGCTTTGGCTTACAATACAGAAAATGGGAAGTCATTTTTAGTAGGCCCAGTTGGACCAGCAGACGCACATTGTAATGTGAACATTAGAAAAGGAAACTTGTTCAATACAGTTCGTATGGATGAAGTATTGGTAGAGCCAGGTGAGGTTAGAAATAGTGAAGAAATGATCTTCTTATACGAAGATGATAAAGATACAAGTATTGATATTTGGACAAAGTGGGTAGCGATTACACACAATGCTAAATTAGACAGAGATCCTGTTTACGGATGGTGTAGCTGGTACGATAGAACCACTAAAATTGATGAAGCACACGTAATGAACGTGACGAAAACAATTAAAGAGAATCCAAATACATTCGGAAGAGGAATTGTGCAAATCGACGATGGTTATCAAAAAATGGATGGCGATTGGTCAGCAAACGAAAAATTCCCTTCAGGTATGGCAAAAGTGGCTGAAGAAATTAGAGCAATTGGTGCTACTCCAGGCGTGTGGTTCGCTCCTTTGATGATCAACCCAGAACATCCTTGGGCAAAAGAAAATCCTGAAGCATTACAGACAAATGCAAAAGGTATTGAGACGTTTATGAACCCTAACTCTTTCCACCCAGATGGTGCAAAGTGGATTAACCCAACGCATCCAAAATCGAAAGAATTTTTATTCAACATCATTAAAGATGCTAGAGAGAGAGGTTTTGGTTATATTAAAATTGACTTCAACGGTATTGGTCAAAATTATGTAGATCCAAAGTTAACGAGATTACAAACATTCAGACAACTGTATACTTTGTATAGAGAAGCAGCTGGAGACGATATGTATATCCTTTCTTGTCTTGGTCAACCAACAAGAGGTGTAATTGGTTTTATCGATGCAGCACGTGTTGGTCCTGACTCTCACCCAGCACATTTCGATCACTGTTTAGAATCTGTATTGAGATTCCAAATCTATCATAAAGTATGGTGGAATAACGATGCCGATGTTTCTTACTTAGAATCAAAACTTCCTTCGCGAAGAGTAGGTCATACTCACCAAGAAGGAATGTGGCAAACATGGCACAACTCTGTAGCACTAACAGGTGGTACGGCTATGATTTCTGAACCAATCGACGCGGAAGATGTAAAAGAAGTGTGGAGAAACTACGAAATCATGCGACCAGGTGTGATCGAAGAAACAAAACTTTTAACACTAGGAAAGTCTGCTGATAACACTGTGTTTGGTTTTCATGCAGAAAGAACATTTGGTAACTTCGGAGTATATAATCTATACAATGTGGATAAAGAAAATAGAAACGATGTATCTATCGATTTGGTAGAAGCAGGTTTACCAAAAGATACAAAATGTGCCGTGTACGACTTCTGGAAAAACGAAGTAGTAGGTTATGCAACGAACACATATACGGCAAAAGATCTTCAGACCAACTCTTCTCAGATGGTGAGATTTACACCACTTGTTGAGGGGAAGACACAAGTATTAGGTTCGAACTTACACCTTTCAATGGGGGCAAACGAAATCAAAAACATGGTCGTGAAAGGGTCTAGTATTAAAGTGGAACTAAGCGATCATGGTGCACAAAATGGCGATATCATTTTCTACTCAGAAAAAGGGATTCAGGCCAACAACTCTAAGAATTGTGAGATCGAGAAGGTGGAAAGCTTGGGTAACAATCTTTGGAGAGTGTCATTATCAAATAGAAAGTGGAACGAAAAACAATCTTTCTCTTTGAAACAAGTAGCATTATAGATAATCAATTTCATAGATCTAAAGCATGGGCTTTGTTAGGCCCGTGCTTTTTAAAATTAGAGTTCTATTATCAAGAAATGAAGAATTGGACAAAAGATTGTAAAATATAAGTCATTTGAACATCGATTTTTCAGTCATATTTGTCAATAAGAATTATTCTTTCAATCGAATTCCTTGAAGATAACAACTCGAACAATTTAGAGTCTTCTTCAGGAGAAGATAATTTTACTTAAAACTGTATTAAACTTACATAATTAATAACACAGATGGTATAAGGTATAGAATTTGATATTTATTATTACGTCTACTTATTTTTTAATAATAAATATCTATTCAAATCTTCATCGAAATTTTATTAGAAATGAAAAAGAATTTGAAAATTTTCGCAGCAGCTTCAATGATGATGTTGTCAACTGCTGCAATAGCACAAACTGAACAAGCAGAAGAAGTAAAAATCATGGAAGGTAATAGAGTGTATGTTACTAAAAATGATCAAGCATTTGGAAGTAAATCTTATTGGAGAATTAACATGGATAAAGCTGTCGGTGGAGAAGCATTATCTATGAAAGGTGAAAAATATGAGAAAGGTTTAGGCGTGCACGCTCCATCAAAATTAGTATTTGATGTACCTAGAAAAGCACAATATTTCTATGTTGTTCCTGGTCCTGATGACGCACACAATGGAAAAATTACAATGTCTATAAAAGTAGACGGAGAAGAAGTATTTACTACTGGACAAATTTCTAGTAAGACTAAAAAATATACACCAACATTACAACAAATTGATGTAGCGGGAGCTAAACAAATTGAACTAATTGTTGAGGAAGGTGCTGATAATGGTGGTGATCACGCCGATTGGGTAGAGGCATTTTTCGTCGAGGGTAAGAAAGAATTTAAATTGAAAAACCCTAACTATGGTGCATATACAGAAGACGAGTCTTTGGTATATCTTACAAAAGAAATGGCTACGACTAACGATTCTTACTGGAGAGTAATGAACAACGAAGGTGTAGACGGTGGTTTCATCAGCATTAGTGGAAATCAATTTAGAAAAGGTTTGGGTGTTCATTCCACTTCAACAATGGTTTTCCCTGTGAAAGACAATTATGTAAACTTTGTGGTTACGCCAGGTGCTAACGATTCTAATGGTGGTAAAATTAGAATGATCATTAAAATTGATGGTGAGGAAGTTTACAACAGTGGAACGATCAATAGTAGAAAGCAAACTGTTGAAGAGCAGAGCTTTAACGTTAAGGGTAAGAAAACTATTACACTTATCTGTGAAGATGCTGATGATAACCAAGGTGGTGATCATGGTAGCTGGGGCGATGCTCGCTTTACTACAAAAGCAGATTCTAAGTAATCGTTATCTGTAATATAAATCAACTTCTAATTGATGTTGAAAAAGGTTGTCACATCATCGGATGCGACAACCTTTTTTTATCCTCTTCTATATGTTTATCTATGGTGATCACATCCTTAGGATCATCTTTCGACAAATTACATTAAAGCATGAAAACGTATCTTTCAAAGTGTTGGGTATTGCTATTCACTATTGTAGGATTTCAATTCACTTCCTACGCACAACAATCTGCACAAAGTATCTGGGAAAACTACGATCCAAAAGCCGAACCTATTAATGCTCAGGTTTTAAAAACTTGGGAAAACGATAAAGGAAAATTTGAATATGTGGTCTATGATATTGGTAAATTAGAAGGCGATAATAAATCGGCTTCACCTAAAGTGGCCGCATATTATGGTTACCCAAAAGATGCTAAAAATGTTCCAGCCATTGTACATATTCATGGTGGTGGTCAGAGAGCTGAATTATCTCGTGTAGAAACTTGGGTGAAATTAGGTTACGCATGTATTAGTATTAATTGGGGTGAAAAACCGTTAGAAGATGGTCTTCAGAATACGGATTGGGACGATTTACCTGTTGGCTTTTTAGGAAAAGATAAAGGGTTAGGTTTCCATAATACGGTCACACCAACAGAAAAAACATTATATAAAGAACCGAATGCCTATAACAGCAGTTGGGTAGAAATTTCAATAAGTGCAAGAAGAGCTATTACATTCTTGGAAGAAAGAGCAGAAGTAGATCCAAACCGTATAGGATTAGAAGGCCATTCTATGGGCGGTTTTGCAACGGTAATGACAGCCAATGATCCTCGTATTAAAGCCGCAGCTCCATCGGTTGGTGGATCGGGTTATTTACATCAAGATATGTGGGGTTTGCCTAAAAGTAAACGACACATGAGGACAGATTTAGAGTTATTTCAAAAAACAATTGCTTCTCAGTCATCTTGGCCCTTGATCAAAACACCAATTTTGTTTCTAGGCTCAACTAACGATTTTAATTCGCCTACAGAATTGGTCGTGAAAGGAATGTCGTTATTACCAAAATCCACAGAAAATATTTTGGTTTTGGCACCTCATTTAAATCATAGATTTACCAAAGAAGCACATGCTGCTCGTTTCCTTTGGATGGACGCTCATGTGAAAGGTACTTTTACTTTTCCTAAAAAATCAGCTTCAGAATTAAAGCTGAAGACCAAAAATAATATCCCAGTATTTACAGTAGTACCTGATCAATCATCAGGATTACCTATTGAAAAAGTGGAGATTTTCTATGGATACAGTAGAGATCCAAGAAATCGTTTTTGGCATTCTGCTGAAGTGAAACAAAAGAAAAACAAGTATTATGCAGAGTGCCCAGTATTTGATGATAAAGAGCCGTTGTATGCCTTTGCCAACATCACTTACAAAATAGACCACATGATACCTGCCCATCCAGGAAAAGACGAGACCAATTTATTCACGGTTTCATCGGAATATCAAATGGCCTATCCGGATGAACTTCAATCGGCTAAAGTAAAAGCAACAGCCAGAAGATATGCTATTATCGACGATTTTTCTAACGGTATGCAAGACTGGTATACGCTATTTAGAAATAACCATCACCATTGGTTCTTTGGAACTCGTAAGCTTTTCGATCCATGTTTTATGGGACCAAAAGGTGGAAAGCTTAAAATTCAATTGGAAACAAATGCAGAGGATAATCAACTTGCTGTAGGCATTGAAACGAACACCTGGCAAAATTATACTGGCAGAAGAAAAGAGAATTATTATGCAGTAGTTACTTTAAAGGACAAAGGGATCAATACATTAGAACTTTCTCCAGAGGACTTTGTAACGAATAATGGCAAACCTTTAAAAGATTGGGACGAGGTAACAGAATTAACATTATCACCAGCATTTAATCTTCATAATAAAATGAAGGCAGATGAACGCTGGAAAGGGGATACACCAACGATGAAATCCATGAAATGGATTGGGGGTGATTTTACCAAATGGAGAAGAATTTACCCTCATGAAAAGAGAGACGATGCCGATGTGCAAAAAGTAATTAGCTTCGATAACGAATTCCAACAGGCTATTGACAAATCTGTTGAGTTGGAGGATAAGGATAAAGGTTCGAAGTGATATTGATAGATATATGACTTATTAAATGAGAGAGGTCGATTCATATTATTTATGAATCGACCTCTTTTCTATTCGTAGTGTTAAGCGTATGCGTCACTACGAATTTTGTTGTTGTAAAAGTCTTTGACTTATCACCCAAAACCCAAAGTAACTACTTTCTTTATTCATAAATATCTTTACGATGTCCAACATCTATAACATCAATAATTAATTCTTTATCAATTATCTCATAGATAATTCTGTAATTAACAACTTCGATTCGGTAAGCATCTCTACCTTTCAATTTTTTACAAGCATTAGGACGAGGATTTTCAGAAAGGTTGATAATAGCAGTTTTCAGTTTTGAATAATAAGGTTCTTTAATTTTCCCTAGGTTTTTGATAGCTTGTTTGGTGAAATTGATTGAATAACTCATTATTTTTTATTACGTTTTTCTTCAATCATATTAAATGCATCCTCCATTGGAATTCGTTCTCCTGTATCTTTTCTTTTAGCTTCATCATAAAGTTTAATTTCTTCTAATTCTTCTAGTTCTTCCAATATTTTATTGTACTCATTTATGGGAAGAATTACTGCGAGCTTATTTCCTTGATTATCGGTTATAAATTGAGTTGTCATGATATTTAAGTGTTTTGAATCCTGTATCCTTATTGATTTATACAAATATACGTAACTAAAAGAAAAAATGATGTAGTTAGATTGTATCAATCATCATAATTAGAGAATTCAGAATGTCGTTATAAGTTACAAACTTATGTTCTATCACAGTTCATAGAAACGCCTAACGGCAAAATTCTACGAACTGTGAAATATTTTCAGTTACATCAAACTCTCCTCCTCAACCTTTGACACATACAAATAAAACGCATTGGTTTCTTCACCATCTTTTGTGGTAAACCAAGCTGTTAAATCTGTCTGTCCTTCCTCAACATCAACAGTAATGTCTGTGGAGGTTAAAGTATTGTCAACCGATGCTTCGGATACCTTGTTTCCAATTTTGATAAACGCTTTTTCGAACTCCAATGACTTTCCTTTTACTCTAGCATCCACATACTTTGTTTTCGGATAATCATCATTTAATTCGGCATTTAGTAGAAGTCCACTTTCTTCAGGCCAACGACTTAAACCAATCTTATATTTTCCTTTTTTGGTGAAGTTTACAAGGAATTTAGCAGGTTTCATCAGTTTACCATCTCGGATAAGTTTTTGATTCCAAGGCGGGTAATTATCATCATCTGTATGAGCATCGTGACAAGTGATGACATCTACTTTATCGATACCCAAATCAATGACTGAATATTTTGTTTCCTGAATCATCTTGTCCCACCAAGTAGTGTAGAAAGCATTCATTTTCTCCACTCTTTCTTGATGTTGATCGGCTATATTATTTTCTTGACCAGGATCTGTTTTTAAGTTATAGAGATCTTTACCATCAATCAAACGCCAATCGCCTTGCATCACACAGCTTTGTTTTCCTTTTTTTGGCCAGGATAAGCGTTGAGTGTCCACTATAATCATACGTTCTTCTGGCTTGTTTTCGTTTTGAAGGTATTGGCTGATATCCACTCCATCCAACTCTTTTTTAGGAGTGAAAGGAACCTTGGCCAAGCTCGTTAATGTGGGTAGTAAATCAACATGTGATGTTAATTCAGACAATGTTTTTCCACCATCAAGTGCTCCGTTAGGCCAACGAATAATCATTGGAACTCTATGTCCACCATCATAATGACTTGCTTTTGTTCCTCTCATCCCAGCATTATAACCGTATACTTTCTTGGTTTTTGGATCTTTTTTAAATCCATTGGCAGTACCATTATCCGTAGTAAATAAAACAATAGTATTGTCTGAGATTTTTAGCTCGTCTAGTTTATCCAATAATGTCTTAAAGTTATCGTCGATATTGGTAATCATACCATAAAATCGTTTTTGACTTTCTAGCAATTCAGTTTCATCAGCATATAGATCGTAATATTCCTTTGGTACATTATAGGGACCGTGAGGTGCATTTAAACTGATGTAGGTAAAGAATGGTTCATCTTTAGAGTTTTCAATAAATTTGATGGCTTCCTCAAACCAAACATCAGTGCAATAGCCCTCGTGTTTTTCTGGTTCTTCATTTCTGAAGTAAGTGTCGTCGAAGTAATTATTGTTCCAATAATCTGGCGTTTGTCCGATTCCGCCACCACCATGGTAAAGTGCCCTATCAAAACCTTTATCATGAGGTCGAAACGGATGATTATCACCTAAATGCCATTTACCAAACATTCCCGTTTTGTATCCTGCGTCTTTCAATACCTCTGGTAAAGTTTGTTCATCACCGTTTAACATAGACGCCCCCATTATGGTGTGCCAAACACCCACACGGTTAGGGTTTCTTCCAGTCATCATGGCCGATCTAGTCGGTGCACATGTTGTCGAAACGTGATAATTAGTGAGGTTGATACTTTGTTTGGAAAAGGAGTCGATTGCAGGTGTTTTAATAATCGAATTGCCTGTATGCCCCATATCACCATACCCTTGGTCATCGGTAATGACCACGATAATGTTGGGTCTTTTTAAATCATCCTTCTCTATTATTTTCACACAAGATTGGAAAAAGAGAAACGAACTGATGAAATAAAAGAAGATTGTGTAGTTACATTTCATTTCAAAAAAATTAATTAATAATGAAGATGATTAGTCTAATACTTATTCTCTAATAAAGCAGTATAAATGTGTACGGACGTTGCACTGCAACGTCCCTACGAAACATTTTAAGACTACCAATTTTATTGATGACGAATATATTAAACTGGAAAAATCTCCTAATAAATATATCCATCCTAACATTTATTACTTATCACGTTTATTACATTTTAAGATGATTTTCTTTCCCTTGAAGCTGAGAGTTTACAATCATCTATATCAGTTAGTTAGTGCGATTTAAAATATTGAAAAAAATGGAGTTGATATTTAAACGCACATCAAAGAAAGTAAAGAACAAGTACATCAAATTCTATTGTTGTTACTTTAATCCAATAATAATAATTACTTGGAATGAAAGAATTAATACTAGCATCCTACATCAAAAAATATTTTTTATTTGTTGTACTTTTTCAGACGTTGTCTTTTTCAATAATTGCTCAAAGTTTAGAGAATCAAACAAAGCCATCACCTCTAACTGAAGTAACTTCAGATGTGGTCTTTTCTTCAGAAAGGTTTACGATCACTTTTCAACCTGATGGTAAAATCACTTCCTTAAAATTGAAGGATGGGAATGAAGTTTTACTTTCGACGAACCGATCATCGATGTATATAATTTTGATGAGTGGGGAAAGAATCGAACTTAATAAAATATTTCGTTCGGGAGATCAACTGATATTTTCGACTGCTGATGAAAAATTAATGGCGAGCTTCAATATCAATATTACGCCGACTTATATATCTTTTGATATGGTTGATTTTTATGGCAATTTTCCTGCAGGAGCAAAGCTAGAATTTGAACTAAATGCCCGTCCTTCCATGAAGTTGATGGCTTTTGATTACATATCGACCTTAAGAAAAAGTGGTAACTCAAGCACTTTAACTTTTGAGCATGTTTGGGATCGCTATAAAAGAGATAACTTATTGGGTGGTTTTGTCATGTACGCTTTCGCTAATGAGGTAGAGGAGGACGAAAGTATTCTTCAGGCTTGGGGGAATGAAGCCATACCTCATCCAAAAGTGAGTGGTGTGTGGAATTATGATCGAGCAAAACAATGGGTAGAAGAGTGGGAAGAGATGTTTTCGGATCAAAGTGTGATGTATATCCGACCTCAAAGTGTAGAAGAGTTACCATTATTTGAGCCGTATATCAAACAATCTGCTGTGACCACAATTAACTTCTTTACCGATGTTTGGCATGGAGGGTTTTGGCCCGATAATACGCTCAATTGGGAAGTGAATGGTGTGTTTCAAAATCAAGCGGAATTAGAATCGTATGCTTTACAGCAAAGAGAACATGGGAGGAGTATCAATTTGCATTATGTAAGTGGAGGAATTGGGAAAAGAGATCCTTTGTATGCTCAGGAAAATTTATCGGACGAGTTGGCGACTTGGGTTGAGGGAACGCTAGATCAATCCATCTCTGAAAATGATATCATTTTAACATTTAAGCCCAAAGAAGCATGGTATAAACCACCTTCAACTTTATCACAAGAAACAGAAATTTTTGGTCAGCTTACTGAATCATTACCTACATTTTTTAGATATGAGTATTTGCAAATAGGTAGCGAATTGATGAGGATTAGTGAAATTCAAAAGGATAATACTACTGACTTATGGCAAATTACTTTATCCAATAGAAGTATAAATGGAACATTAAGGTCAGCACATGAAGAAGGGGAAATTGTAAAAGGGATCGTAAGTCCTTACAATACTGTTTTTGTTCCCGATAATTACTCTGATTTATTCGATACCGTAGCAAAAAATTATGCAAGGTTAGTCAATGAATGTCAAGTATCAAATACTCTTTTTGATGGTGCAGAAATTCATGTATATAACGGTAGATGGGGCTTTGAGAAGTTTGCACAGACAGTGTATGAAAATGTAGATCATCCTGTATTGGTACGAACATCGAATGGAGCACCTCCCAATGCTGGATATATGGAGTATAAAATCAACCGCACAAAGAAATTTTTACAATCTCCAGTGGGAGACCATAATATCGGGCGAACATCGATTCGATTGGAGCGTTTGAGTACAACAGATAAAGGAGTTATAAAGCCATCATCAAATATGTTGGCCGCTCAATTTATGTTGAGTAGTCAGGCGGCTTATAATGGTAGTAATTTCTCGGTTTTAAGACCTGATCCAATGTTTGGAATTACGTTGGAAGAGTTTCAACAATATGGAAAAACGAGCGAAATGTTGTCACTGCTTCCAAAGTGGAAAACAATAAATAAAAACTTGACTGATGCTCAGAGACAATCGATGTTGGAAACGCATACGATGTATAAAAATCGATTGGCATCCAATACAGCATTTGAATTAAGAGACTTTGAGAACGAGGACGATTTTCTAATTTATCCTATCAAAATGATGGGAGAGAACCCAGCAGATATATCCGACGATTTATCCTATGGTTTGTTCCATATGTTGCAGGAAGATGGAATGTATGTGCCAAAAGTAGAAATGTCGTTTGATGAATCGAAGACGTTAATCAATCCTTACAAAGATCAAGTACCTCAATTCCAAATGAGGTTTATGTTTGGAGAAGGAGTAGTGGTTGATCCGAGTATTCAAATCGGTAATCAGATATTAAGGGTAAATACATCTGTGGAGTTATCGACTTCATCAACCTCATATATTGAGTATAGAGGAGGAGATAAAGCAGGAGTGTATGATAAAAACTGGAATCTTATTGAAGAAGTAGAAGTGACTATTTCAGGTGATTTTATTGCCATCAATGGTGAAAATGAAATTACCTTATCGTCTAGTAATTCATCCACTGCTGAAGTAGAACTCTTGTTATTTACGGAAGGAGAGCCTTTTGCTGTGGCCAAAGGAAGTAAGGATACCTCTTTAAAAGAATTGAAATTTGATGGAGTGAACTTCGAAGATTTGGATAATAACTTGGATCAGTTTACTCATCATTTACCTTGGGGAACAACACAAACTCCTGACATTACCGCTGTTGCAAATGATGCGAATGCCACAGTTGAAATTCTATCAGAAGAGGATGTGATTTATCCAACGATCATCAAAGTGACTGCAGAGGATAGAAGATTTTCTAAGGAGTATATCATAAATTATGATGTTGAGGGAGGATATGCCAACGCTAATATCCTTGAAATATCCATTGATAATCAGAAAGTAGAAGAATTTGAGAAAGATAAACTTACTTATGATCTCTATGGTCGTTGGAGAGAACAACCTACTTTTAAAGTCACTTTAGAAGAGAAAAACGCAAGTTATAATGTGAATTATCCTCAATCTGGAGGGACTTTACATGTCATTGTGGTGACGGCACAAAATGGATCAACAAAAAGTTATTACCTCTATTTAAAAGAGGGAGATGATCCTACAAGTTCTCATCATCAAAAAGAAAATATTAAAGTATATAAATCCAATGAAAATACTTTGGAGATAAAATCAGATAGTGATTTGAAAGGAAATATACTTTTGATTTATCACTTAAGTGGGCAAAAACTTTTACAAAAAGAATTGGATGGAACGCGTATTCAATTGCCGTTTTCATCAAAAGGAATATTTATCATTAAGATCATCGATCAACACTCAAGTGATGTGAGGAAGGTGGTGTTTTAGAATAATTTGTTTATTAAATCTCTGATATCAGGGTGAAGCGAAAGTTTTACCCTTTTTTATGCTTTTATAAGTATTACAAAACTTAAATGCTTATACCATCGAAATTGATTATTTCTTATCTTTAACCAAAGAATAAAATTGCATGAAAAAATATCCAATTGGGCTATCAAATTTTAAAGAAATTATAAGAGAGAATTATCATTATATTGATAAGACGTTATTAATAGAAGAATTTATTAAAAGTAGTGCAATTTCTATCTCTGTTCTACGACCAAGAAGATTTGGAAAGACATTAAACATGTCTATGCTTCATGCATTTTTTGATATTAAAAAAGGAGAGGAAAACAAATCACTTTTTAATCACCTTAAGATTAGAAAATCGGAAGTATGGAAGCATCAAGGAAAGTATCCTGTTTTATACCTATCATTTAAAGATGTAAAAGAAAAAACATTTGAAGATGCGATTAAAAATATTCATCAGCTTATTTTAAATTGGTTAAAGGAAAATGAGTTCTTGTATGATTCTGATAATCTTGGACGTTTTGATTTACAATTTTTAAATGACCTTATAAAAAGTGATTGTAATAGTGTCACCTTAAGCAGTTTTTTAAAAACGATATCATCCATTCTTCATAAAGTTTATAATCAAAGAGTCGTCATTTTGATCGATGAATACGATTCTTGCATTATTAAATCTTGGGAAGCCGGTTACTTTGATAATATGATCACCTTCATGCGTGGTTTTTTATCTGGTGGATTTAAGGATAATGATTATCTATACAAAGGAATTATCACTGGCATCCTCAGAGTTGCTAAAGAAAGTATATTTTCAGGTTTGAATAATCTTGAAGTCAATTCTGTTCTTGATCATGATTATGCTGATAAATTTGGATTAACAGAACAGGAAGTGAAACAACTTTTAGAGGATGGTCAGATTGATGTTCCTTTTGAGGATGTGAAATCTTGGTACAATGGTTATAAAATTGGGATACATTCTGATATATATAACCCTTGGTCTATATTAAGCTTTGCGAATAAGCCCAACCAAGGTTTTAGACCCTATTGGGTAAATACTTCTGCTAATGAATTGATTGAAGAATTATTGACGAATGCGAATGCTGATTTAGAAAAAAAACTGACGGGTTTTATAGATGGTCAGGTGATGGAATGTGAGGTTGAAGAAACTACTATTTTTCAAGATCTTGATGCAGGAAATGAGAAGACAGTCTTAGGGTTACTTTTATTTAATGGATATTTAACAACAACTTTCTCAAAAAATATTGATGGTATAGCTTATCATGGTTTGAGAATACCGAATATAGAAGTGAAAACGGTTTACAGACAGATGCTTCAAAGGTTATTATCAAAATCTACAGTGGTAAGTGAAAGTACAATTCTTACTGCTTTACTAGATCAAAATACCAAAGATTTTGAAATAGCTTTATCAGAATATTTACTTCACTCTTTTAGTTTTCATGATGTACAACATAGTGGGTCTCTACCCGAAAAAGTTTATCATGCATTTATTTTAGGTTTAATGGCTCACCTTTCTTCCAAGTTTATAGTAAAATCTAATCCCGAAACAGGACTTGGGAGGGCAGATTTACTGATCTACCCTAAAGATAGTAAAGACCCAAGAGGTTGGATTCTGGAGTTCAAGAAATTAAGACCTAGTTCTCCACCATTGCCTGAATTAGCAAAGGATGCGATTAAACAAATCCACGATTCGAAATATATAACCACTCTAAAAGAAAACAACAAAACAGACATCATGCTTGTGGGAGTTGCTTTTGACGGAAAAGAGGTGAGTTGTTTGACTGAGTTTTTATAATCATAAGGCATTTATGCCTTCAATTTTTGACTATAAACCAATTATAAGAAAGTAAACTCCCAATGCTAAACCGGTTTTTCTTCACTATACAATTTGATACTAACTAATCCATTCATAAAAACTACAACTTAATTTTATATGATAGAAAAATTATTGGAGGAGTTTCGACTCCTTTTTGCCTTTAAATCATCAAATAATAAATGGCAAAAACCTTTATTAACCACCATAAGTATAGGATTGCCCCTTTTATTAGGTTTATATTATGGGAATCTTCAATTCGGACTAACAGCATGTTTAAGTGGGTTGGTAATAATTTATCTTCCTGAAACAGGATCATATACCAATAGAATTTTAACTCTTTTGGTTTGTTCATTTGGCTTTATTGCCTCATCTGCATTTGGTTATTTTTTTAGTTTTCATCCAGTTGTTTCGATCATAGCATTTGGACTATTTACAGTGGTTGTTCATTGGGTTAATCTATTTTATAAAACTTCACCACCTAAGAGCTTTTTCTTTATATTAATAGCAGCAATGTCTATTTGTCAGCCCTTTGATATCGCATCTATTCCTTTAAAGGTGGGATTGATGACTTTAGGAACTATGTTAACCTGTATGTTCGCATTACTTTATTTACTTTATCTCTCGATTAAAGATCCAAAAGCTAATCAAGATAAAATAGTTCCTATTTTTAAACCTAATCCGTATGCAGATGTTTGGGAAACTATCATTTTTGGTGGATTAATGTCTACATCTTTAGGGATTGGTTATTACTTACAGTTAGATAATCCTTATTGGATTCCTATTTCATGTGCAGCGGTAATGCAAGGAGTTTCATTACATCACGTAAGGCAAAGAATGATACAAAGAATCTTAGGAACATTTGTGGGAATAGGATTCACTTGGTGCTTATTTCATTTTATCGATTACTCTCCCATAACAATTTGCATTTCAATAATTATCCTTCAATTAGTTATTGAAATGTTGGTGGTGAGACAATATGCATTAGCAGTTGTGTTCATTACACCGTTTACCATCTTATTAAATGAAGTAGCAAATCCACTTTTTCATAGTACCAATACATTAATTGTGCTTCGATTTGAAGAAATCGTAATAGGGAGTATACTTGGAGCAATTGGAGGATGGTTAACATACAAAGAGAAGATTCGACATAAATCCATTAATAAGATTGAAGGGTTGATGAAAATTTAAACATTGTACTAAGAAAATCAAGAACAAGGGTAATCGAATAGTCAACTTCATAAAAGGGAAATGAAGTTTATGATCATAAATGAATTTATTTTTCTTTTAAAATTGTTTGACCTTGATGGCGAATAACTTTTTAAACTAATATAGATTTGTGGAAACTTAGAATGAAAATGAGAACCACAGAAACATTAGAATTAAGGAAACTGATTCAAACTAAATACAGTAATATTATTGGTATTGAGGTTGTTAAAGATAATAAGGTTGTCTTTGAAGATTATTTTAACGGCTACTCAAACCATGATCTTGTGCATGTAGCATCTGTAACGAAAAGTATAGTATCGCTACTCCTTGGTATTGCTATAGATAAAGGATTTATAAAAAGTATCGATCAGAAAATCTTAGAGTTTTTTCCAGATTATATGATCAAAAGGAGAGAGACGACTATACAAGAGATCACAATCCGCGATCTTATTACAATGACTGCACCTTATAAATTTAAATATGAACCCTACACAAAAGTGTATTCAAGTGACGATTGGACGAAAAGTGTATTAGATTTTTTGGGTGGTAAGGGCAAAATTGGTCAGTTTAAATACACCACTATTGGATTACATGTCTTATCAGGAATTCTTGTTAGTGCAGTCGGTAAGTCTATCGTTGAATTTGCAAACGAAAATTTATTCCAACCACTCAATATTAAATCAACTCATCATGCACCCATAAAAAATAAAGAAGAGTACTTTGCTTTTCTGAAAAATAAAGGAGTGAGCGGTTGGGTAGTAGATCCAAAAGGGATGAATACCGCAGGATGGGGACTAGCTTTAACTTTAAATGATGTATCAAAAATTGGTCAATTATACTTGAATCTAGGTAAATGGAAAGGAACACAGATCGTCTCTTCTCAATGGATTGCGGAAAGTACCAAAGTACATAGTTTGTTTAACGAACTGCCTTATGGTTATTTATGGTGGATAATAAAAGACGAAACGATAAATGCCTATGCAGCTATCGGAGATGGAGGGAATATTATTTTTATATCTCCCGAGAAGGAATTAGTAATATCTATCACTTCTACATTTTTCCCAAGAGCAAAAGACAGAATAGAATTAATAAAGGAATTTATCATACCAATGCTTAATTTATAATAGACTATCTTTATTGAATAATCTTTCAAAAAACTAACAAATGAAAACTAAGGAATCCCTATTATTACTCTTATTCATTCTATTAAAATTTTTCTTACAATCTATTCTAATAGACTCAGGTTATGATTTACAGAGAGATGAATTTCTTCATTTAGATCAAGCGAATCATTTGGCTTTAGGATTTACATCAATTCCGCCATTTACATCATGGATCTCTTTTCTTATTAAACTTTTAGGGAATACAGTTTTTTGGGTGAAGTTTTTTCCAGCTTTATTTGGCGTCTTAACATTGGTCGTAGTTTGGTTCACAATTGATGAGCTGAAAGGAAATCTATATGCAAAAATACTTGGTGCATCCTGCATTTTATTTTCGGCCTTACTAAGGTTAAATACCCTTTTTCAACCCAATTCATTTGATGTACTAAGTTGGACTGTCGTTTTTTACTTCATCATAAAATACATAAATACTGATAAACCAAAGTGGATGTATTGGACGGCTGTATTTTTTGCTCTCGGCTTTCTTAATAAATACAACATTGCCTTTTTGGTACTCGGACTTATCCCAGGCATTTTGATGACAAAAACTAGAAAGCTATTACTAAGAAAAGAAGTATATGGAGCGATATTATTAGCGATCGTGCTAATATCACCCAACCTTTTTTGGCAATACAGTAATGACTTTCCTGTCTTTAAACATATGGAAGAGTTGGCCAATACACAATTAGTGAATGTACAAAGATTATCATTTCTCAAAAATCAACTCTTCTTTTTTACAGGTTCTATTTTTGTCATTCTCGCAGCACTTACAGGTTTATCGACATCAAAGGATTTGGGTAAATTTAGATTTTTATTTTGGTCATTTCTCTTCACATTAATCATATATACCTATTTAAAAGCCAAAGATTATTATGCCATCGGATTATATCCAATTTATATTGCTATTGGGGCAGTGTATCTAATCAATAAACTCGAAAACAATATTGGAAAAGTAATAAAGCCAATATTAATCGCTTTGCCTTTATTGGTCATGATACTCAGTTATGATATCGCATTCCCTAATCAAACGCCTGAATATATTATCCAAAATCAAGAAGAATATAAAGCACTTGGTTTGTTGAGATGGGAGGATGGGAAAGATCATCAGATTCCGCAAGATTATGCGGACATGTTAGGTTGGAGTGAATTGGCAGAGAAAGTAGATGTGGCGTATAATCTGATTAAAGAACCTGATAAAACTTTGGTGTTATGCGACAATTATGGTCAAGCTGGAGCGATAAATTATTACTCTAAAAAAGGAATTAAAGCAGTTTCATTTGATGCTGATTATGTCAATTGGTATGATCTAGATACAAAGTACACCAACTTAATTCGAGTAAAGTACGGAAGAGAAAGAGATAATGAACTGAAAGAAACAAGTCCTTATTTCGAGTATTCAGCATTACAAGATTCGGTAACGAATATTTATGCAAGAGAATATGGCACATCAATATTTATTTTTGAGAATGCTAAAATTGATATCAATAGGAGAATCGAAGAAGAACTGGAAAAAATTAAAAATAAATAGTTCAATAGCATTATCAAGCATGCTTGATAGAAACTAAAAAAGGCCAAGTGAAAAACTTGGCCTTTTAAAAATATATTCGTTTATACTGTATTGTGAGTTTTAGTTCTGTTGGATGTACATCACTTTAGTTTGTAAGTACTCCTCAAGACCATGTTTTCCGTCAGCACCACCAATACCCGATTTTCTAAATCCAGCATGGAAACCTTGGATTGCTTCGAAGTTTTCACGGTTCACGTACGTTTCACCGAAACGAAGCTCTTTTGTTGCTCTTAATACTTTATTGATATCATTAGTATAGATTGAAGAAGTCAGACCATACTCGCTATCGTTAGCAAAGTCTAAAGCTTCATCGAATGATGCTACTTTCATTACTGGAAGTACAGGACCGAATGTTTCGTTCTGCATCACTTCATGATGTTGCTCTACATTGGCAATTACTGTTGGCTCATAATAGTAACCTTTGTTGAAACGGTTAGATACTCTACCACCAAGTAATACTTCACCACCTTCTTCTACAGCACGTTTTACCATCTGATCTACTTTCATAAGTTGAGTAGAGTTGATCTGAGCACTCATGTCAGCTTTATCATCCGTACGAGCATCGCCCACGCGAACCGCTTTCATAGCAGGGAGAAGTTTAGTCATGAATTCATCGTATACTTCTTCTTCTACATATACTCTTTCCGCACAGTTACATACCTGACCGCTGAAGATTACTCTTGAAGCTACAATGGCTTTCACTGCTAAATCTAAATCAGCATCTTTACAAACAATTGCAGGAGCCTTACCACCTAATTCTAAAGATACTTTTGTAATGTTTTTAGCTGCAGCTTCCATTACTTTCTGACCTGCTACTACAGAACCGGTTAAGCTGATAATTCCTACATCAGGATTTTCTGTTAAAGCTTGTCCGATTTCATGACCGTAACCTGTAACGATACTTAAAATCCCTGCAGGTAAACCGATGTTTTCGATTAATCTAGCGAATTCCATACAAACCATAGGAGTTTCCTCACTGATCTTTACGATACAAGCATTACCTGTTAATAAAGAAGGTGCAATCTTACGTGCCATTACAAAGAATGGGAAGTTCCAAGGCGTAATACCTACAGCAATACCGATAGGTAATTTGTGTAACATCATTTGTTCGTTTGGACGATCACTTTGGATAATTTCTCCTTCGTAAGAACGAGCCAAACCTGCGTAATAATCAAAATAAACAGCAGTTACATCAATTTCTACTTGTGCCAAGCCCATTACTTTTGCTTGTTCGGTAGATAATGTTTCCGCTAAAAATACTCTGTTTTCACGGATAACTTGTGCCATCTTTTTTAGGTATTCTGCTCTTTCTACAGATGGACGTAATCCCCATTCAGTTTGTGCTGCTTTTGCAGCTGCAACTGCTCTATCTGCATCGTCTTTAGTACCTCTTGGGGCTAAAGCGATGACTTCTTCTGTACAAGGATTTAGTACCTCGATATGGTCCGCTGAACTCGAAAAAGAGCCTGCGATGAACTGTTGGTAAGTCTTTACTTGATTACCAGTAATAGTTGATAGATCTGACATAGTGTTTGTGTATTTATAATTTTTTGAAGTTCCAATCGGATTATGTGTGCAATCTACGATTAATGTTTTTTTTTAATTTCCTGCGGTTTCCTGCTAGGTATGCAGGAAACTCAAGGATACTTTCTTTTGGAGTGGGTAGTATGTTTGTAATGTGACAAAACAACAATGGATCAAAAAATAAAATCACAAATAAATTATGAACGCGGTATCACCAATTAAAGCGAAAAAAATTGATAAAAAGAGTACTTCCGATTCAAATTGGAAAATCACTCCTGAATTACCAAAATTAGAGTTCGAATGGGAGAAAGGATCTGATCCTGTTACACGAACTGAAGTAGAATTATTCTACAAATCGAAAGCAATTAAAAAGCTTAGAAAAGATATTTGTACGGCTGGTAGAAGGCTATGGGAAAGAGGTTATGTAGACGGAAACGGTGGTAATATCACTGTTCGTGTAGGCGATAATCTTGTTTTATGTACACCTACTTTAATCTCTAAAGGTTTGATGAAGCCAAAAGATATTTGTTTAATTGACTTAGACGGAAATCAAAAGGCAGGGCATAGACCAAGAACTTCAGAAGCTTTAACTCACTTAGCAATCATGAGAAGAATGCCAGCGGCTAAAGCATGTGTACACGCCCATCCTCCTCATGGTACAGCCTTCGCTATTGCTTCTATTGTTCCTCCAACAGGGGTTATTCCTGAAGCAGATATCTTCTTAGGTCAAATGGGATTAGCGAAATATGAAACTCCAGGTTCACCAGAAAACGCAGAGGTAATCGGAGAAACAGCTATCGACCACCAAGCAGTTTTGATGGAAAACCATGGTGTAATTGTTTGGGGTAGTCACTTGGAAGATGCTTACTGGAAAATGGAAAATGTAGAAGCTATTTGTCAAACAGTGATGGTAGCCACAACAGTTTCTCCAGAAATTTCTTGTGTAGGTATTGAGAAAGCAAAAGATATGATTGCCATTCGTCAGAAACTAGGTATGTACGACAAGCGTGCAAACTGGTCGGACGATGAGCTACTTCAAAACGACTATTACAAAAAAGCAAAAGTCGTCAACAGAAGATAATTATTGAGTCAAATGTGTGATCACTATTTTTTTATGAATTAAGATTTCCAACTAATTCATTTTTTCAAAAAGTATTGCTTGTTCAATGTTACAGGCAATACTTTTTACTACAACACATGATCAAATAGCAAAATACTTTTATCGAATTCCCTAACTAAATGAAATGAAAATCTTATGAAAATAGGACTATTTATACCCTGCTATGTAAATCAATTCTACCCGGAAGTGGGTAAGGCAACTTTACAACTTTTACAAAAATATGGTGAAGTAGGTTATCCATCAGGACAAACATGCTGTGGTCAGCCTATGGCCAATGCCGGCTGTGAAAACGAAGGAGTGGATGCACTAAAAGTTTTTTATCAACAGTTTAAAGACTTTGATTATATCGTAGCTCCATCGGCAAGTTGTATTCTGCATATCCGAGAACACGGAGGGAAGTTATATAAAGAAATGAAGCCTATTCTTCATAAGGTGTTAGATCTTACGGAATTCTTATTTGATGTGGTCAAGGAAGATCAATTACAAGCTTCTTTTCCACATAAAGTAGCCATACATAAATCGTGTCATGGTTTAAGAGGAATGCGTTTGGGACAATGTTCCGAAAGAGTTACTTGTGATGTATCCAAGCAAGATGAATTGATAAAACAGGTAGAAGGCATTACCTTGATTCAACCTCAAAGAGCCGACGAATGTTGTGGATTTGGCGGAACTTTTAGTGTTTCCCAGCCAGATGTATCAGTTAGAATGGGCAACGACAGAATAAATGATTACATCCAATCGGGTGCAGAGTATATCACTTCCGGAGATATGTCTTGTTTGATGCACTTAGACGGTATCATCCAAAGAAAGAAACTAAATATAAAAGTGATTCATTTAGCTGAAATCTTAGCTGCTCAATTATCAGAAACACCAAAACAGACGGAAGAACATGTCAACGCAGTATAAAACACATCAAGAGGGAGCAAAGCAATTTAATAAAAACCCTGATCGTGTTACTTGGCATGATAAGGCACTTTGGTTTGTTCGTGAAAAAAGGGATAAATCGGCGCATTCAATTCCAGAATGGGAAGAGTTAAGAGAGATCGCTTCTCAAATTAAAGCACATTCATTATCCAATTTAAATGGGTATTTGATGCAATTCGAGGAGAAAGCGAAAGCCAATGGAGTGCATGTGCATTGGGCCAAAGATGCTCAGGAGCATAACGAAATTGTGCATTCCATATTGTCAAAACATGAAGTGAAAAATGTGGTAAAGAGTAAATCCATGCTGACAGAAGAATGTGGATTGAATCCTTACCTTAACGATAAAGGCATAGAAGTAGTAGATACTGATTTGGGAGAACGCATTGTGCAATTGGCCAATGAACACCCAAGTCATATTGTACTTCCAGCCATTCATAAGAAAAAAGAAGAAGTAGGAGAGCTTTTTCATAAGCACCTTAACACAGAAAAAGGGGCTTCGGATCCTACTTACCTAACCGGAGCAGCACGTGAGCATTTAAGAGAGAAATTTTTAAATGCCGATGCGGCCATCACGGGAATCAACTTTGCCATTGCAGAAACTGGAGGGTTTGTGGTTTGTACCAATGAAGGAAATGTAGACATGGGTGCCAATTTAGCTCCAGTACATATTGCTTGTATGGGTATCGAAAAACTGATTCCAAAAGTAGAGCATTTAGGCGTATTCTTAAGATTATTGGCAAGGTCTGCCACCGGACAAGCCATTACAACTTACAGTTCTCATTTCCACAAGCCAGCGGATGGCAAGGAGTTGCATATCGTCTTGGTGGATAATGGAAGAACAGAACAATTAGGAAGAGAAGATTTTAGAAAATCCTTAAACTGCATTCGTTGTGGGGCATGTATGAATACGTGTCCAATTTACCGAAGAAGTGGAGGACACAGTTATACTTATACTATCCCGGGTCCTATCGGAGCCATCCTTTCCCCAGGAAAAGACTTAAAGAAACATAGTTCACTGCCGTTTGCATCTACTTTATGTGGCTCTTGTAGTGATGTTTGTCCAGTGAAGATTGATATCCATACGCAATTGTATAAATGGAGACAGTTGGTGATGAAAGAAACCAATTATGATAAGTCCAAACAAATTGGGATGAAGTTCGCAGGAAAAGCCATGGGAAGTCCTACGCTTTTTAATTTGATAGGGAAAATGGGAAATATCTTTCTGAAAGGTCCAAGAGCATTAATCTATAACGGATTAAACGCTTGGGGTATTGATAGAGAACTTCCAGTTCCCACCGAAACATTTGATGATTGGTACAAACAAAACGGTAAAAAAAATGAGCAGTAGAGAAAAGATATTAGGAGCAATTGAAAACATCAACTTGGACTCTAAACCTATGCCAGTCATTCCAATTTACGACGGCCTAGGAAAAGACAAACATGCTTTTTTTATTGAGATGTTACACTCGTTAGGTGTACAGGTAATTGTGAGCGATGATATTTCACAATTGCATCAAATTGCCGATGAGTTTAGAACAAATGGACCAGTTTATTCCGCAATCGATGCTATTCCATCTGACTTAACAGAGGGAGTCAAAAAATCATCACTCGAATGTGCCATTATCCAAGGAGATTTGGGGGTGGCAGAAAATGGAGCGATTTGGGTAGAAGGCGATCAATTGCAGCATCGTTCGCTTACCGCAATCGCCACAAATTTAGTGATCGTCATGCCATTCAAAAAAGTAGTATGGAACATGCACGAAGCTTATACTTACGTGCGACCTCAAGAAAATGGATACGGAGTTTTTATCTCAGGTCCATCAAAAACAGCAGACATCGAACAGTCTTTGGTAAAAGGAGCTCACGGAGCGAAGTCATTGACTGTTTTTATACAGAAATAAGCCTAATACGATACTATTTGAAAGAAAATAGTAAAGAAAATGCAAGAAAAGTGATTTAAATGAGACCTTTTTTCTCTTTTTATTCATAAAAGGTAGAAAAGAGGTCAAACCTTTCAAAGTGATGAAATGAGTAACTATTTGAAAGATTTGGAACCTAAATTATCCATTGAAGTAAGTACTTTTGACTTACCATCTGAGAAGAATTATGAAGTAAATGTCTTGGTAAAATGATTTTTACAGGGCTTCTCAGAACACTAACCTAAATGAAATGAAATATTATTTTTTTACACTTATCATGGCATTTTCATTAATAACAGGATGTGATGAAAAACATCAAATAAAAGAAGGAACTTTTGAGTACGATATCGATTTTTTGAAGCAACATCAAGAAACCATTGTACTGACGAATAATGATGGAAAAAGTAGAGTAGCTGTTGTACCTGCTTACCAAGGAAGAATTATGACAAGTAGTTCTTCAGGTGAAAAAGGGAACAGCTATGGATGGTTAAATTATGAGGCCATCGCATCAGATAAATTAGAAGAAAAAATTAATGTTTACGGAGGTGAAGACCGCTTTTGGATGGGTCCAGAAGGCGGACAGTATTCTATTTTTTTTAAGAATGGAGATGACTTCACTTTCGATAAATGGCAAACGCCTAAACAAATAGATATAGAGGGGTTTGATATTGTTAGCCAATCCGAATCAAGTGCTTCTTTTCAGAAAGAGATGAAATTAGAAAACTACCATGGTTTTCCATTTCATATTCAAGTAAACAGAGCAGTAAATGTATTTGATCAGAAAACAGTAGAAGGAAACTTAGGTATCGATTTACATCAATTACAATTAGATTATGTAGGGATAGAATCGGTAAATGAAATTAAGAATATCGGAAATCAACCTTGGTCGAAAGATACGGGTCTTTTATCCATTTGGATTTTAGGAATGTTGAAGCCTTCTGATCAAACAAAAATGATGGTGACCTACAAAGGAGCTCCGGAATATAAAAGCTATTTCGGTGATATTCCATCAGACAATATTGCAGTAAAGAACGACATGATCTTACTGAAAGCCGATGGGAAACACAGAACGAAGATTGGTTTGGCTCCTGAAAATACAAATCCATTGATTGGTAGTTACGATACAGAGAAGAAAATTCTGACGGTTTGCCAATTCACTTTTGGAGAAGATAAGGAGTATGTCAATTCACTTTGGGAACATCAAGAAACGCCTTATCAAGGAGATGTAGTAAATGTCTATAACGATGGGCCATTGGAAGATGGTGGTCAGTTAGGTCCTTTTTATGAGTTGGAATCATCATCACCTGCTAAGGAATTGGGGATAAACGAATCGGTAAAACATTCCCATATCACGTATCATTTTGAAGGTGATGAAGCAGATTTAAACTCCTTATGTCAACAACTATTCAAAGTACAACTAAGTGATATCAGCATTTAAGATATGGGGGTGAAATGAATTTTTTAATAGAGATTTTTTGGGACGATCGACAAACACAAAGCACAAAGTATTGAAAAAATATCTGCCCCCTTTTTTTAATGATAACAATAAAAAGAAACATGAACAATCCAGCAATAGAACATAATAATTCGGTTACGACCGAAATAGAAGATAAAAAGAAAGATACTGTGGTGGAGAAGAGGTATTTATTGCCTTTCATCCTGATCTCCAGCCTTTTTGCATTGTGGGGTTTTGCCAATGATATTACCAACCCTATGGTTTCGGCCTTTGAAACGGTAATGGAGATTTCAACTTTTAAGGCGGCCTTTGTACAAATGGCTTTTTATAGTGGATATTTTACAATGGCTTTACCGGCTGCTGTCTTAATCAAAAAGTACTCTTATAAGAAAGTGATTATGATAGGGTTAGGCTTGTATGCTGTCGGTTGTCTATTATTTATTCCAGCAGCCCAATATCAAGTTTTTGCTTTCTTCTTAGTATCTCTTTATATCATCACTTTTGGATTAGCATTTTTAGAAACGACAGCAAACCCTTTGATTATGTCTTTGGGTTCTAAAGAAACAGCTACAAGAAGATTAAATTTTGCACAATCATTCAATCCAATTGGATCTATTACAGGGATGTTTGTAGCACAACAATTTATCTTGTCGAGCCTGCATTCTGCCGAGAAAGCTGCGGATGGATCATTAATTTATGAAACCTTATCTGCAGTTGATAAAGAGGGCATTAGATTGCATGATTTAATGGTGATCCGTGACCCATATGCAATGCTGGGAATAGTGGTCATTTTAATGTTTATTATCATTGCTGTGACTAAAATACCCCAGAATACTAAAATTGGTCAAAAAGTGGATTTTGGTGCAATTTTTTCTAGATTAAGCCAAAACAAAGAGTATAGAGAAGGTGTAATTGCACAGGTATTTTATGTAGGTGCACAAATAATGTGTTGGACATTTATTATCCAATACGCTGAAAATATTGGTTATTCTAAAGCAGATGCTCAGGCCTTAAATATTGTGGCGATGATAACATTCTTATGTTGTCGTTGGGTCGCAACATTTATGATGAAATATATCAAGCCATCCTTATTATTAACCATTTTTGCTTGCGGTGGTATTTCTACCATTTCAATTACAATTTTGGTCGGTGGAGATATAGGTTTGTATGCATTAGTAGCTACCTCTGCATTCATGTCGCTTATGTTCCCTACCATCTACGGTATCGCCTTAGATAAAGTGGGTGAGGATAGTGAGTTTGGTGCAGCAGGTTTGGTCATGGCGATTGTAGGAGGGGCGTTAATGCCTCCACTACAAGGTAAAATGATTGATCAGGACTTCATTTTTGGTCTACCGGGAGTGAACTTCTCCTTTATTTTACCACTCATCTGCTTTATAGTGATCGCTATCTTCGGTTACAGAAGATTCGCAACGAAATAAATGAATTAAATTAATAAACAAATTAACCATACACTGAGATGATATTGAATAAATCAAACTTGCCTAAAATTGGTATTAGACCAACTATTGACGGAAGACTAGGAGGCGTAAGAGAAAGCCTTGAAGAGCAAACGATGGAAATGGCAAGAACGGTAAAAACGTTCTTGGAAGAAAACTTAAAATACCCAACAGGGGAGGCAGTAGAATGTGTAATTGCTGACTCTACTATTGGACGTGTAAAAGAAGCAGCAGACTGTGCTGAGAAATTTGTAAAAGAAAATGTTGGATTGTCAATTACGGTAACTCCTTGTTGGTGTTATGGTAGCGAGACGATCGACATGACTCCTCATATTCCTAAAGCGATTTGGGGTTTTAACGGAACGGAAAGACCAGGTGCTGTATATTTAGCAGCAGCTTTGGCAGGGCATTCTCAAAAAGGAGTTCCGGCATTTAGTATCTACTCTCATGAGGTACAAGAAGCAGGAGATAAGTCCATCCCTCAAGATGTCCAAGAGAAATTATTGAAATTTTCTAAGTCAGGTTTAGCCGTGGCAACAATGAAAGGTAAGTCGTACTTATCTATTGGTTCGGTGTCAATGGGTATAGCTGGATCCATCGTAGACGAGAACTTTTTCCAAGAGTTCTTGGGCATGAGAAACGAATATGTAGATATGTCTGAAGTATCTAGACGTATCGAAGAAAATATCTTTGATCAAGCTGAGTATGAAAAAGCTTTAGCTTGGACAAAAGAAAATTGTGTGGAGGGAGTGGATTTGAACACTGAAGATGTGCAAAGAACTCCTCAAGAAAAAGATAAAATTTGGGAACAAGTAGTAAAAATGACATTGATCTGTAAAGATTTAATGTGCGGTAACCCAGAATTAGCAAAAGCTGGTTTTGGTGAAGAAGCACTGGGTCATAATGCCATTGCTGCTGGTTTCCAAGGTCAAAGACAATGGACCGATTTTAAGCCTAATGGCGATTTCATGGAAGCGATTTTGAACTCATCATTTGATTGGAACGGAATCCGTAATCCATACATGATGGCGACAGAGAATGACGCTTTAAATGCGGTATCTATGTTGTTTGGTTACCTATTGACAAATCAAGCACAAGTATTCTGTGATGTAAGAACATTCTGGTCAGCGGATTCAGTAGAAAGAGTAACTGGTGAGCGTTTAGAAGGTTTAGCTGAAAACGGTATTATTCACTTAATCAACTCTGGATCGGCTACCTTAGACGGTACAGGTCAACAATCTGATGCAGACGGCAATCCTGTTATGAAACCATTCTGGGATATCACTGAAGAAGAAAAAGAAAAGTGTCTTCAAAATACGCAATGGCCTGCGGCAATTCACGAATACTTTAGAGGTGGTGGATACTCGTCTCAGTTCTTGACAAAAGGTGGTATGCCTGTAACTATGGCTAGAATCAACAACATCAAAGGGGTTGGCCCAGTACTTCAGTTAGCTGAAGGATGGAGTGTTGATTTACCAAGTCATGTACATAAAGCATTAGACCAAAGAACTAACGAAACATGGCCTACCACTTGGTTCGTTCCAAGATTAACAGGTGAAGGAGCGTTTAAAGATGTGTATTCTGTGATGGCCAATTGGGGAGCAAATCATGGTGCATTCTCATTCGGTCACTACGGAGAGGAATTAATTACTTTGGCTTCAATGCTAAGAATTCCAGTGTGTATGCACAACGTAGATACAGATAAGATTTTCAGACCTAGTTCATGGGCAGGTCATGGCATGGATGCAGAAGGAGCAGACTACCGTGCATGTTCGAACTACGGACCTTTATATAAGTAATTGACTATCGGTTACCTAGTTTTGGCCACACTTTAGTGTGCTCAAAACCAACTACAACCAACCCACGGTTTCAACCGTGGGGAACATCTAAGTGAGACTGAGGTTTCTGAATCTTACTAAAAAGAAAGCAAAATGGAAAAAGACTTGGCATTAGTTCTTGACTGTGGTGCAACCAACATCAGAACAATTGTATTAAACAAACAGGGTGAAGTAGTCGCAAAGTTTGCCATCAATAGTACTTCAAGACCTGATCCTTTAAATGAGGAATATACTATTTGGGATATCGATGAAATGATGGACAAATTGAGTTTTTGTTCAAAGAAAGTCGTAGAAAGTATTGATCCAAATAGAATAGCAAGTATTGGTATCAGTACGTTTGGGGTGGATGGAGCTTTTGTGAATGAGACTGGCGAGTTGCTTAGTCCTGTCATCTCTTGGAAATGCCAAAGAACAATTCCAATTCTTGAAAATATCGATAAGTACTTTTCTTCTGAAGAGTTATTGATAAAAACAGGAGTAGGTGCATTCAGCTTCAATACCATCAATAAATTGATATGGTATAAAGAAAATCAAAAAGAAACCATTGATCAGGCGAAACATTGGCTATTTATTTCTTCATTAATCGGCTATAAATTAACCAATGAGTTCTATACTGATCATACTATGGCAGGGACTTCCCAGCTTTGTAATCTTCAAACCCAAGATTTTGATGTTGAGATTTTAGAAAAGCTTGAATTGGATAGATCTCTTTTCCCTACAATGAAATATGCGGGAGAGGAAGTAGGGAAACTAAATGGTAAAGCCGCAGCAATGTTAGGTTTACCAGTAAATATTCCTGTAAAAAGTATAGGTCATGATACTCAATTTGCTTTATTCGGAGCAGGTGTAGATCTTAAAAATGCAGTATTAAGTTCTGGTACTTGGGAGATTTTGATGGTTCAAGCATCAGAAGTTAATTTAAAGGCAGATCTTGCACAACACGGTATAACCGTAGAATTTGATCCTGCAAAAGGAAAATACAATATCGGTTTACAATGGATGGCTTCAGCAAATATTGAATGGGTAAAAAATACTTTCTTTAAAGATATTCCATTAGATGAGGTCTATGAAGTGATGATCAAGGAAGCATTAAAATCGGAAGTGGAAGAAGATTTTTATGTACCGAAACTTCAACCAAATCAGAAGATTCACCTTACTAATCTTGATCTATTAAATAATAGAGGTGATATTTTCAATTCTTGTATGAGAAGTCTATCTCAACAACTCAAAAAAGCAATTGATATTCTGGAAGAAGTAAGTAATTTCAAGATAGATCAAATTACCGTTGTGGGTGGTGGAGCAAGAAATGCACATTGGAATCAACATAAAGCCAATGCAACAGATCTAAAAGTAAAAACAATCCAAGAAAAGGAAACAACAGTTTTAGGAGCATCCTTCTTCTTGTTTGATGAATCATCAGAAGAGATTAGAAGTAAGTATGCATATAATTTCACAGAATTTATTCCTTCTAATGAATTAGAAGTCGTCTAAATAAAAAGGAGCTGCGAACTCCAAAAAAATAGGTCGTTACAATGTAACGACCTATTTTTTTCTCAAAACTTGAGTAGTAGGAAAACTTTCATTCTATTGATAGATAACTACCTTCTTCGATTTATCACCCATTGGGACATTTTCCCAAACAAAATGATCCTTCACAAGAGGGTACCCAGCTCTAATAATATCACTATTACCATTACTTTGTACGATATCAACAGTGTAGAAACCTAATTTCTTAGCAAAAAGAATATTATATTCTTCAATTTGACTAAGAGGTAAGAAAGTTCTTTCTTTTATTTCTAATTTTTTCCAATCCAAATACTTTGGTAAGTAGTACTCGTAGAAATTGGTACATTCTCTGACAACGTCAGGATTTAAATTCTTGATTTTCTGAGTGTAAGAAAGAATTACCGCCATGATATCGCCATAATCTTCCGCCTCATTTCCTAATTCCATAGAATGAAGCATATTCAACACCAATGTGTTTTTATATGTTCTTTCCTTAGGTAGCCAGCTCACATTGAATATCAGGAACATAGCTTTAGCAAAAATTTGTTTCTTGTAGTTGACTAATTTATTATTAAGTGCCTGATCATCATACGACTTAATGTTATTGTTATTAGCAATTACCAAGAATTTACCTACTGTTTTTGCAAGGAAGTTTTTAATACCAAACTGTTTTTGAGCAATTTTCCCTTCAACAAAAACTTTGACATTTAGATCTTTGTCTTCATCATACACTTCAATATCATAGTGCATCAATAAAGAGTCAATAAGAATAAGAAGATTGGTAAAATCTCTGATCTCTAAAGGTTTATCCATCTCATCTGTGATACCCTTCTTTTTGAAATAAGGATTCAAAATGACATCGTATTGTTTGTTGATACGATCCGAAAGCTTTTGTAATGATACATATACCTGATCATCAATACCTTCGGCCTCCTCCATATTTACCTTTTCATCAACTTTATTGATAAAGTTGATCACCTGATCATTAATTGTCTCTGTAGTTTCAACCAATAACTCCTTTTGAAGAGCAGCCCAATTTGTAATAATGCTACCTAAAAGGGTCTTTATACCTTCTACAGATTCATTATCTTCTTTTAAGTATTTTGCTATTTTTTCCAATGAAATATCTTTTTACTAAAAATGATGCTACAAAGTTATACCTATACTTTTAAGGTTAAAAAAATATGAGAGGTTCGTTTACATAATTTATTCAAATGGGTGATAATTATAGGAATTTCTTATTAAAAGTATAGTTTTTTATAAGTGAAAACCTGAAAAGTGGTGCTATTCAAGATGGAATTTCACAAAATCTAAATAGGAGAAATTCTTAAGAAAGAAAATCCAGAGTTTTTCAATTGGGAATGAGCGTCAGAATAGTTAAGATAATATGTTTTCAATACCTATTATTATCAGTTTTATCGTTAATTTTGTAATAGAATTAAATAACACAACAGATCTACTCTAACGAAAATAAAATGATCGAACAATTATCGACGATTTTTAAAGAAGAAGGTAAACACAATGCTCCCAAATACATTCAACTCAGTAATACTTTTAAGGCCCTAATTCGCTTAGGAGTGTTAAAGGCTGAAGATCGAATGCCTTCTTTTAATGAATTGATCGTTGATCTTGATGTTTCCAAAGACACGATTGAAAAAGCATATAAGATTTTAAAAGAAGAACATTATATCGTAAGTGTCAGAGGCAAAGGTACTTTTGTGATGAACAGCCCAGAATTAGGGAAAATAAAAGTGCTTTTGATTTTTAATAAGATGAGTGTTTCAAAAAAGAAGTTGTACGAATCTTTCACAAAAACATCAGAAGATCATATTGAAACCAATCTCCTTTTACACGACGGGAATTTATCGCATTTAGAAAAGATCATTCAAGAACAGAAGAACAATTACCACTACTTCGTGATCATTCCTATTTTCAAAAAAGTCTCCGATCAGGAAGTACAAAAAGTATTAAAATTAATACCATCCAATCAGTTACTTTTATTGGGTAGGGCAGAAAGTAATTTAAGTGAAGAAATTCCGAGTGTTTACGAAGATTTTTCTGAAGATATATTCAATACACTTCAACAAAATATAAAACCTATTGTACAATTTGATCAATTGCATTTAGTAATTGCAAAAGATAGTTCACGATCGCTACAAGATATTTGGTCAGGTTTTGTAAGATTCTGTTTGCATTTTAATTTGAGTTATAAAGTGAGCTCAAATTTTAATGAAGGAGATATTGAAAACAATACTTTATATATCGTAACTATTGATGAAGATCTCGCTAATATCATCAAAGATTGTCGAACGAATAATTGGCAATTAGGAAAAGATATTGGGTTGATTTCTTATAACGATTCTCCATTAAAAGAAATTTTGGAAGGAGGAATTACCATCATCACCTCTTCGTTTAAAGATATGGGGAAAATTGCTGCTTCTCAGATCATCAACAAAAAATTGGAGAGTGTAAAAGTGCCATTTGTGATGAAAAGGAGAGCTTCTTTATAAAATATACCATTTAATTATTAGGAGTGACTATACATAATATAAAACGGCACCTTAATCTATAAACCGATTAAGGTGCCGAAATCATTATATTATTTTTTTACTGATAGGTCAATTTCCCATCAATCTTTAGGTGATGATTATCTACATGGTATTCATACTTTGAAGAAACGAATACCTCATGATCTTCAGATTCTAACATCACAGATGATCTAGAATCTGGTAAAAACAATTCTACTTTAGAATGATCTTGACTTAAAATCACATACGCATTTGATGTTGATTTAGAGTCCAAAGGTTTTAAAGTGGTACCCACTTCCCAAGCTCTTACACATTCTTGATAGGTTTCACTCCACGTAAAGCCAGCTGAACCAATACAGCCGTGAGCATCTTTGTCGTTCCCGGTCATTTGTTCTTTAGAGGCGTTTGAACTGCCCGTTCCACATGATGAAAGAGCGAAGATAGTGAAGAGAAAAATAGTTAAGTTTTTCATGTATTAGTTTTTTGAGTTGAATATCAATGACTTAAAAATACTATTATTATTACTTAGATAAAAACTAAAATGTAAAAAGTCAGTTAATCGACCCTAATTATCGATAAATATCATAGAAATATTACCCAAAATAAACTCATTTTGTTAACGCATCACAATAATGTTTCCATTATTGGAAACTAAAATCCATATTTGTATCATCAGTTTCCAAATGAGGAAACATAAAAAGTTTACTGATTATAAAAAATGAGACCGTGATTTGTGTCACTCTTTTATGATGATCATAATTTGCTGTTAATAAAGGTAATTAGTGTAACTCGGCTTATTTCTAAACGTTAAAATATGTATAGTTTCTAAAAGTAGAAACCATTAATTTTACTCTAATTGAAATGATACAAGGCCAGAAAATAAAATTGTTAATGAAGTTTTCTTAAGTTTCTTAATATGGAAACTAATTTTCATCTTTGTATTGTTAAGTTACTTCAAGAAAAAAAATTATTAATCTCAATCGCTATAATAATGAATTACATCTATCTCAGTACATCTTACAAAGTCCATTTAAATAAATGTGTATAAAAGTTCAGATTGTTATTTTATCCTGCTATCTTTGTTTCCAATTATGAAAACTTATTAGCTCATTAAATAACTTATCTGGATTAACCACCTATGGAACGTAAGAAAAAATTACTTGATCAATTTGCGAAAGCTCATAAATTCGACGGTTTGCCACCACTAGCAAATAAAATATTAGGTGTATTTTATTTGTCTGATGAAAAATACCTTTCTTTTGAGACGTTGACAGAATTCTTAGATTCATCAAAAGGGGCGGTAAGTAAAATGTTGAAAATATTGATTGCAGTCAGACGAGTTAATTTTATCCAGGATCCAACCTCCAAACGAAAAAGATTATTCTATTTGGATTCAAAAGGTGCAGAAGAATATGTAAACCTTGTTGTAGAGGGACTAATGGAACAAAGATCCCTTATGCTACAATTGAGTGCGTACAGAACTTCTGAAAGTGATAAAGAAATCGACGATCTTATTGAAAGAACGTTAGCGTTTAATCAGCAAATCGTTACAGCTTTACAGAAAAACAACAAAAAGTATTACAAAAAGTAATACCATCATTTCTATCAATTACTAAATCTAGTTGGTTTCCTTGTTAAGAAACCTCCCTTGGTGAATTATGTACGAAAAAATAAAGTTCTGGGTGAAACTCTATTTGCCCATGGTTGTTATAGCCATCTTTGCTATTATCATCACTTACTAATTGAGTGATCCATTATTAATTAAATCTATCTAATTTCAATCTCCTTTTTGTCATCTCAGACATGAAGCGGAACAATATTGCCTTTAAGTTTCCTGAAAAGGAAACTAAATTAATCTCTATCATGAAAAATATCTTACTAATTGGTTTTATTCTCTTTTATAGCTCTATCCTTTTAGGACAGGAGAGGTTCAAAGTTGGTATTTTAGCCGAAGTAAAATCGTTAAAATCAGATTCTTTGGGTGTTAAACTAAGATCTGAGATTCTATCTTTATTAGATCATAAATACGAAGTGGAATTCGCAAATGTGCTTTTTAATACATATAATACAGACTTAGCGAAGTCACAGTATGATAGTCTAGTAGATCAAAAATGTGATGTAATTGTTGCATTTGGACCAACAAACGCATTAATGTTCTACGAAGAATACATCGATTTTACAGTTCCAACAATTTTAGCAGGTTTTGTGAATCAGGACTTCGTTGAAATTCCAAACCAAGCGAAAACTTCTGGTGTAGATAACTTTACTTATTTCGTTACTCCCTTTTCAATTACTAACGATGTCGAATCATTCTCCTCGTTATATGATTATCAAAAATTAGGTGTTGTGGTAGATGATTATCTTTTAGAAGCCTTCCCTGTGAAGGAAAAGTTGGATGAAATCTTAACAGATAAGGATTATTCGTTAATCACAATACAGAAAGACACAAAAACTTTAGAAATTCCTACTGATGTAGATGCAGTTTATTTCAACAGCACATCTCAATTATCGGAAGAAGATTTCGAAAATGTCATCAAAGAGACGAACCGTTTGAAGTTACCTTCTTTATCTGGTTACGGTATTAGCGATCTTGAATTAGGAGTGATGGCCACAAATCAACCAAACATCAATTTCGATCAGATCTTTAGAAGAATTGCTTTAACTATAGAAGCAATAACATTGGGTCAAAATTTAGCTGACCTTCCAGTAGAAATCAATTATGAAAATGGGTTGACTGTCAATCTAGAAGTGGCTGAATATGTAGGTATTACTTTTAAGAACAGCGAGTTAGTGAAATACAATTTCATGCAGTCGAATTTTAAAAACGACGATCACAGTTACTCTTTAAAAAGTTTGATGAGCATGATGTTACATCAGAACTTAAGATTGGAATCGGAAAGAAAATCGATCGATATTAAAGACCAAGAGGTGAGGTTATCTAAATCAAATTATCTTCCTGAAGTGGGTGTGAATGCTGCCGGTAACTATGTAAATGCAGAAATGGCAGAGTTGTCTTTCGGACAAAATCCAGAGTATAACGCTATTGGTAATGTGCAATTAAAACAAACAATTTATTCGGCAGATGCATCGGCCAACATCAAAATATCGAAGTTGACTTTAGAAGCACAAAAAGAAGACTTTAATGCTTTGGAGTTGGATCAAGTACTGGAAGTTGGTATGGCTTATTACAATACGTTGATCTACGAAGCCAACAAAAGCATTCAACTTAAAAACCTTCAGTTAACGAAGGAAAACTTAAAACTGTCGGAAGAAAATTTAGCATTGGGTGTAGGAGGAAAATCAGATGTATTGAGATTCCAAAGTCAGTTAGCCCAAAACACTCAAGGAATGATTGAAGCAAAAAATACAGTTGCCCAATCACATTTGATGTTGAATAAATTACTGAACTTACCCATGGAGGAGCGTTTAATTTTGGAAGATAGCTTACTCTTAGGAGCTCAAAATAACAATAAAGAATACGAGGATTTGATGTTGCTTTTAGATCAACCCAAAGATCGTTTTCTACTTACAGAATTCTTTATCGAAGAAGCCATTGTAAACTCACCTGAACTTTCTAGTTTACAGTACAACAAAGAATCGGTTGAACGTAATTATAAGTTAAATAAAAATGGACGTTTTATTCCAACTGTCGCTTTACAAGGACAATACAATCAGTTTTTGTTAAGAGAAGGAGCAGGGGTAAATATGCCGGCAGGCTTCCCAAGTGTTCCGCTAAATAATTACAATGTTGGTTTGAATGTTTCGATTCCGATTTTCCAACAAAATACGAGAAACATCAAACAACAGAAGTCGAAAATTCAGATGGATCAGTTAGCGGTTCAGAAGAATGACTATGAGCAAAATATCGAGAAGTTGGTACATGAATACATCATTGCTTTGATCAATGAAATGACCAACATCGAAATCTCTAAAGCCAATAAAGTAGTGGCAGAAGAGAACTTGAAAATCTCTCAAAGTGAATACGCTAACGGTATTATTCCAGTCATCCAACTGATTGATGCACAGAATAATTTGTTAGAAAATGAGCTAGCTTTTACAACTGCTCAGTACAATTACTTTATCGTATCACTTCAAATTCAACGTGCGATCGGTTACTACTTCTTATTGAACTCAGAAGAAAACAATCAAGCCTTTTTCACTCGTGCAGAACAATTCATCTCAAATAATTAATCATCCTAGATCTTAAGAAATTATGAAAAATATTACCATGATATCTCTATTCCTTACTGCGTTTATTTTCAATACTGCTTGTCAAGAAGAACAACAAGAAACTGTTGAAACCATTAGATCGGTAAGATACACTGAAGTAAAAAATACCACATTAAGCAACAATACAATTTATAGTGGAAAAGCGACTGCTGACCAGGAAATGGAGTTAAGCTTTAGAAATAACGGTATTATCACGAAAAAATTAGTGAAGGTCGGACAAAAAGTTAAGAAAGGTCAGTTATTGATGCAATTGGACAACATCCAAGCCCAGCTTTCTTACGAGCAATCTTTAGCGGCATTAAATGCAGCAAAATCAGAAATGTTCACGGCTAAATCGGAATACGAAAGAGGTCGCAAATTATACGAACAAGGCAACTACACTTTAAGTAAGTACGAAACAGTAAAGAATGCTTACGAGAACGCTGCCAATCAGTTAACATCGGCAGAAAGAAAGTTAGCCATCGATAAAGAGCAAATCTTAAACGGGTATATCTATGCTCCAAAAGATGCGGTGGTAGCAGAAGTGGAAGCCAATTTAAACGAAACAGTAAGTTCTGGTCAGAAAGTGATGGTACTGAATGCCGGTAACGAAATGAATGTTGTGGTTGGGGTATCAGAAAGCAGCATAAATGAAATTACTAACGGTTTAACAGCCTACTTAAATTTCAGATCAATTGATGAAAAATTGAAAGGTGAAGTGATTGAAGTATCACCCATCGTCAACAAAGAAAACGCTACTTTCCCTGTGAAAATTAGAATTCAAAATCCAACTAATTCTATCCACCCAGGAATGGCAGCAGAAGTAAAATTCAACTTGGGCGATTTGGCTTCAGATTATAATATCGTGCTTCCTTTGAGTGCGGTAGGTGAAGACGAAAAAGGAAATTTTGTCTACTTCATTAAAGATCGTAAAAACGACTTGGGTCTTGTTGGAAAAGAATATGTTCAAGTGGGTGAGTTAACCGACGAAGGTATTCTAATCACAGATGGAATCGAGCAAGGTCAGCTGATTATCACAGCCGGATTGCAGACCCTTATTCAAGGTCAAACTGTAAAACTTTAATCTCTCTAATTCTTATTACTACCTACATATTTTAATACAATGATAAATTTCGCCAAATTCTCCATCGAAAAGAACCGTATTGTTCTTAGTGTTTTAGCCGTGGTTATGATCATGGGAATGGTTTTCTACCAATCTTTATCAAGAGATAGTATGCCTCCATTTACGGTAAGAGTCGCAACGATTGTAGCTTCTTTTCCTGGGGCAAGCCCAGATAGAGTAGAGGAATTAGTGACGGATAAAATCGAAAAAATTGCTCAAGAATTACCTGAATTAAAGAAGGTGACAAGTGATTCTAGAACTGGACTTTCGGTAGTAACGGTGGAGTTGAAAATGGACGTGGCTCCAGAAGATCTTCAGCCGGTATGGGATCGTTTGAGAAGAAAGTTGGATCAAATGTCTGATTTACCTTCTAACGTTTACCCTCAGTTGCAAGACGATGGAATCGGTGAAGTTTTCGGTATTGCAGTAGGTATTACAAGTGATGGTTTTTCTTATGCAGATGTAAAGAAATATGCTGATCGTTTAAGAAACGATTTGATTAGCTTGGAAGATGCTGCTAAAGTAGAAATCAACGGGGAACAAGAAGAGCGTGTATTTATCAAATTTGATAATGCGAAGTTGAAAAACTACGGGTTAACATCAAGTAGTTTGGAGCAAATGATTAGCTCGACAAACATTTTGAATACAGGTGGAGAAATCAATCTTCAGAATGAAAGAATTGTCTTGGAGCCATCAGGTAACTTCAACAATATCAAAGACATTAGAAATATGTTGATTCCGGTGGGAAACAACGGAAACGTCATCTCACTATCTGATGTGGCAACGATTGAAAAGGGGTATATCTATCCTCAAAAGCAAATCGTGAAGATCAATGGAAAGAAGGGAGTATCCTTGCATATCTCTTTAAAAGAAGGTAGAAACATTTTGAATTTGGGTCAGGAAGTTGATCAAGTTTTAGCTCAATATCAAGAGGAATTACCGATCGGTTTGGAAGTGATGAGATTGTCGTCTTTAGATCATTACATCGAACACAAAGTAACTGATTTCGAAGGGAATTTAATCCAATCGGTAGTGATTGTTTTAGCCGTGATGTTGATCTTCTTAGGTATGAGAACAGGTTTAGTCATTGCCAGCTTAATTCCAATGGTAACAATCGCCACTTTTATGGTGATGGGATTATTTGATTTAGGCATCAACCAAATCTCTCTAGCCGCTTTGATTATGGCATTAGGAATGATGGTGGATAACGGCATTGTAGTGGCGGAATCCATTATGGTAAAAATGGAAGAGGGCATTGATGTGAAAAAGGCAGCCATCGACTCCGTTCAGGAATTATTCTATCCATTATTGATATCGACTTTAACAACATCAGCGGCATTCTTATCGTTCTACATGGCCGAGTCGATTATGGGTGATATTATGGGACCGATCTTCTCAGTGATCACTATTGCGTTGATCTCATCATGGTTGATTTCTTTGAGTATCATCTCACTTTTATGTGTGTACTTCTTAAAAGTGCAACCTAAAGGTGAAGCTAAAAAGAAGTTCTTAGATCGTATGATTGATGCCTTGAAATCAGGTTACCATAAAGTGATCATGATCTCATTGAAATACAAAAAATCGGTAGTCGTTAGTGTGGCTATGATGTTTATTGCTTCATTGCTAGGATTTGGATTATTAGAAGTATTATTCTTCCCAGATAGCGATAGAAACATGATCACGATCGACATCAATTTGCCTCAAGGTTCTAGAATTGAGGCCACTCAAAAAGTAGTAGGAGAGTTAGAAACGTTCTTCAATGAGGAATTGATGGTCGGTGAAGATAAGCAAGACGGCATCACTTCTTGGACATCGTTTATCGGTGAAGGACCATCGTCGTACGATTTAGGGTATACTCCAGATGAGCCAAATGCCAACTATGCACACATCTTAATCAATACTTCGGATCAATTGATCAACAACGAGTTAATCAAAAAGATTGATGAGTACAGTTTCTTGACTTTCCCAGATGCAGATGTAAAAGTAGGTTTATTGGGTGCAGGTAGCGGTGGAGCACCGATCGAAATTAAAGTATCAGGAAATAACCCAGATCAGTTGCAAAATATCGCAGCGAATATCAGAAAAGAGTTGTCGTCTGTAGAAGGAACGAAAAACGTGAAGGACGATTGGGGTCCAAAGGGAAAGAAGTTTGTGATTGAAATTGATCAAAGTAAAGCACAAGCGGCGGGTATGACCAACCAAGATATTGCGGTGTCCCTTCAAACTATCTTAGATGGATTTAGAACGGGAGAATTTAGAGAAGAGGAGAAATCGATTCCGATTTTATTACAAAGCATAGAAAGTTCTGATCTATCGTTATCAGCTTTAAAAACGGCCAATGTGTACAGTCAGAATTCTGGGAAAAGTGTACCGCTAAATCAGGTAGCAGAGATTGTTCCTGTGTGGCAATATACTCAGATCAAGCGAGAGAATTTAAAACGTACAATCACTGTAGAATGTGAGTTAACTGAAGAAGGAAATGCCAACAACATTATGGCAACAATTCAGCCTTGGTTGGATCAAGATCAAGAAAACTGGGGAGCAGGTTACACTTACTCTTTAGGAGGAGATGCCGAGGAAAGTGCAGAGAACATGGGAGCGGTATTTACTTACCTTCCGTTATCGGCTTTCATCATCGTGATGCTGTTAGTAATGCAGTTCAACTCTTTCAGAAAAATGACCATCATTTTATTAACGATTCCATTAGGTGTGATCGGAATGGTGATCGGTTTATTGATCTTCCAAGTGCCTTTCGGATTCATGGCTTTCTTAGGAATTATCTCTCTGGCAGGGATCGTGATTAACAATGCCATCGTTTTGATCGAACGAATAGAAGTGGAGGAAAAAGAGTTGAAAAAAGCTCCTCTACAAGCAGTGATTGATGCATGTTTGCAAAGGTTTAGACCCATCATCTTGGCTACTTTCACAACCGTACTTGGTTTAATTCCATTGTACTTAGGTGGCGGCGCTATTTGGGAGCCAATGGCGGTAACAATCATGGTTGGATTAATGTTCGGAACCATCATCACTTTGATCTTTATTCCAGCATTGTACAGCATCTTATTTAAGGTGAAGTAAGCAGAATACTATTTCTTGTTGTATAGAGCGGTTGACTTTTACTATTAAAGTCAACCGCTTTTTTTTGATATTTAAATCTTCATTATTAAGAATTAGAGCTTATAATAAATAGTCTATTAGTTTCTATATATAGAAACAATTAATTAGACTGTTATATAGTATGAAAATAAGCAATTATGGAAGCCTTTTAGAGTATTAAATAAAATGTTATTATTCTAATTAATAGCCTTTTTAAGGCTTTATTAAGTGATTTTATATTAAAAAGGTTGTGGGGACTTTTTTAAGTAAAAGATATTGTTAATGAAAATTATTATAGTTTCTAATTAAGGAAACCAATTGTATATTTGTATCGTTGGTTTTAAGGCCAGTAAAAAAGCTATTCTTATTAATAAAAAAGCGTTTAAAATGAAGCTTAAATTTGTTGTTAATGAGGATGAACGAAGTTTCCGAAAATAGAAACTAAATAGTATTTTTACAAAGTAATAAAAACAAAGAATCTCAATCGCTATCAAATGAAAAATCAGGAATTTAGTATTGAAAAGAAATAAAGTAATTGATGTAAAGTAATTTACATAAGAGGTCATTCAGAAATACTTATGACCAAGAAAATACTCTATTATTCATCATTGCTCATCAAATCTTAATATCTACCATCATTCACTATATGTTTATTTCATTATAAACAGAATTCTTATACTAATTATGTTTCCATTAAAGGAAACCATTGTGCTATTAATCATGAAAAATTTATTACTAATCTGTTTTATTCTCATCTACAGTAATATTCTACTGGGACAGGAAAAGTTTCAAAAAGGTTTCCATAAACAAATAGAAAACTGGAAAACCTATAGGTTAAGAATAGAATCTACATCCGTTGATTCTAAGGTGAAAGAACTTAATCTTTTAGAAAGCTTTACAAACATAGTTTTAAAACAAAATACACCACTTAAAAAAGAAGTGAAAGAACCAGAGTTATATACAAAGCACGATACGTGTATATATTGTGGTTATCAAAAATAAAATATATTCTCTCTAATTTAATTACCTCATGTCAATTATTGTTATACAAGCAATCGCTTCTGCCATCTCTATTCCAACAGAAGCGGATAATATTAATATTCATCTAAAGGATGATCAAATGGTTTCTGTATCGAAAAAGGAATGGAAAAAAGGGAAGCGATTTTGCTCTGAAGATCGGTTTGCTTTTGTAAGAAACAAGCAAGTGATTTTTATCGAGAAAAGTGATATCGAATACATCAGATACGAATCGTTAAGGACTTTTGAAAAAACGGCAGATTTTATGGAAGAATACGCCAAAGTTCAAGAGTTGGACGAAGAAGTTCTTAAGTATTTCCATACTGTAAAACACAAGAAAGCCAGAACCTCACAAGTGCTGGCAGTAGGAGCCACTTGTATGGGCGTTTTGGTCTCCCCTTTGGTATTAGTTGTTGCTCCTATTCCTTTAATTCAAGCTGTTTCTCGAATGCGGAAAGTGGAATATCAATATTGTGTAAAAGGAAAAGAATGGAAGTCTCTCAAAAATGCCAGAAAGAAAAAAATTAAAAATTACAAATTAAAAGCTACTGCATAAATCTATCAATCATGAAAACATTATCAATCTATCTCACCTTATTATTAGCCTTTAGTCTTACTTGTGTTTTTGCCGGTGGCGACGACAAAGAACCCCATTATGATAGAGGAATTACCAACAGAACATTTATTCCAAAAGGACAATGGATGGTTGGAGCCACGTTTAATTACTCGGAACATGTAAACGACAACTATCAGTTTTTAATCCTGAACAAATGGGATGGAGCTGGTTATACCTTAAAAGTAAGTCCGTTTTTCGGTTACTTTCTAAAAGACAATTTAGCGATTGGTGGTCGTGTGACTTATCAAAGACAAGAATTGAGAATCGATAACTTACAATTGGATTTAGGGGACGATATCAATTTATCCGTGCAGGGAATGACGGAACAAGCACAGATGGTCTACTCTACATTCTTCATGAGAAATTACATCAGTTTAGGAAAAGGAAATCGATTCGGTATTTTCAATGAAGTGAGTTTATCTTATGGTTACGGTCAATCGAAAAGTATGCATATGGAAGATGGACCACACGACATCAGAGGATTATATTCTAATACACACGAATTTAATATTGGTCTTTCTCCAGGAATGGTGGCGTTTGTCAATAACAACTTGGCATTAGAAGTAAAGATGGACGTAATTGGTTTCAATATGAAATCGACTGAACAAATCGAAAATCAAGTGAGTACGGGTTCAAGAAGAACCAGTAATGCTGATTTCAACTTAGACATTTTCTCATTAAACATCGGATTAACCTTATTTATCTAAACTCATGAAAAAACTTATTACTATTGTTATCGCTGTACTCGCTTTAAGCGGATGTATTAAAAACGATGTGCCTTATCCGTACATCTTCGGAGAAATTATCTCATTGCAAATTGAAGGACAGAATGGAAATGCCATCATTTCACAAGAAAACCAAACGGTAGAAATTAGAGTGCCTTTTGGAATGGATAGAACCCAATTAAAAATCACTGACTTAGTGATGACGGAAGAGGCGACTATCTATCCAAAAATAGAAGAGTTAATGGACTTTTCTTCACCGGTTACTTTTACCGTTTCCACTTATCAAGATTACGATTGGACAGTGACTGTTATCGAAGACGATTTTGATATCATCATGCATGAATTCGAAATTGAAGGACAGGTTTCATCAGAAATTGATCAGTCCAATAGAATTATTCGAGTGGTGATATCAGATACTTTGGATATTGAAAATTTAAATGTGGTACAATTTAGTTATTCACCAGAACAAGTACCCGTTCTCCCATACCCATTTGATGTACATGATTTTTCATCAGAAGTAACTTTCCTTTTTGATGACATAGAATGGAGAGTAGAAGTAACGTACGATGATGGAGAAATTGAAAATATTGGAGAGCAGATTATGTATTCTGATTTTAAAACATGGTACTACGGAGGAAGAAAAGCCAATGAATCCAACAACAGTAGAAAGTTTAATATTCCAGGAGAAGATTTTGATGGTACTCCTTGGAGAACGGGAGATGTTGGAGCGGCTGATTTAATCATTCCTACTGGAGTGAGAACAGTGTATCCTTCTCCTTCAGAAGAAGAATACGAATACACCACTCTAAAAACAACATCGGCATTAGGTGTAGTTGCCGCAGGGTCTTTGTTTGTAGGAGATATACAGGGTAGTGGATTAACCAATGTGCAAACTGATTTTGGTATTCCGTTTACTGATCAACCCAAAAGTTTTGAAACGACTATTCAATATATACCAGAGTTGTACGATGGAAGCCCCGATCAATGCGATGTGTATGTTTTGCTTCAGGTAAGAGAAGGGAGTGGCGATAACGAGAAAAGATATCGATTAGCTACTGCATGGTACAGATCGGACGAAACGATGATGAATTTTGAAACCATCAACATGCCATTATTATATGGAAACCACAACGACTTAGCCCCTTTCATGATGCCATCGACAGCTAACGAAAGAATGCCGGAACACGGTTTTGCACCAACAGATAGCGAACCAACACACATTATTGTTGTGTATTCTTCGAGCTTCGATGGAGCGAATTTTAAAGGAGGAGTGGGAAGTGAACTTCGTGTGAAAGGATTTGAATTAAAGTATTAACCTTTAACGACTAAGACTAAAAAAGAGAACCAATAAAAATGATGTATATGTATTTTATATAGGATAATTAAGCAAATTAATTAGGTAGTATTAGAAACTAGAGGCATCTTAATATTTAGGATGCCTCTTTCTATATTTATATCAAATGATTTTGATTCTGTACTGATATTGTATGGAAGTAATAATCGTTTAACAATTGCTTTAATAGTTTTTTATCTCGCAATTCGGTCTCAAGACCAAGATCTTCAATCATTTTTGTTTCTACTTTTTTAATGACCATTCGATGTTCATAAGAGAGATCAAGTTTCAAGCAGTTTTTAATCACTTTTACATGCTTTTCAGTTAGATTGGCTGCTTGTGAGAAAACCGGAACATAATCTTCTGGGAAGGTTGGGATCTCTAAGTCAGAAGAACGTACTTTTTTCTTTTCAGAGATGACCATTGTACCTGCTACAATATCACCTACTCTTTGTCCTTTTTCTCCCAAAATAATAGTTAGAATAGCCACCATACCATTAGATATAGCAATATCTACAAAACGAAATAACCAACGTAGCGTTAATTGAGAAACTGTTAATGGAGTTCCATCTTTTGAAACCACCTTAATTTTTAGGGCACTTTTTCCTAAGGATTGTCCATCAAAAAATATTTCCATAAGATATTGATAGACTAGAAATGCAAAACCCATTAACCCACTCCAAATCATAATACCTATGGCAGCATCCATTACGGCTAATAAACTTAAAGGAATAAGATATGCCGATAATAAAATGATTAAGTCCAATAGATAAGCTAAAATTCGGCTAGTCACATTTGCTTTTTGAAGTCGTAAATTTACATTCTGACTATTTTGAAATGATATTGATGACATGTTGAAAGAATTAAAAAAATAAATTAGTCTACATCAAAAATATAGATTTTTTTGATAGGATACTTATATTGCAGTAACAAACTTATTTTTTATGAAAGAACCAATATTTATTCTTAGAAATCAGGATAAATGGAAAAAGATTGAAGCTGAGACTATTAATGCAAATGCCTCACCCGAAATACTAGCCTCTAATTACAAATCTCTGACAGAAGATCTATCTTATGCACAGACTTTTTATCCTTCTAGTGATACTACCTATTATCTAAATGATTTAGCGGTAAGATATCACAAAATGATTTATGTGATTAAAAAGGAAAAGAAATCGAGATTTAAAGACTTTTGGTTATATGAAGTGCCATTTGAAATGGCCAAAAATCATAGGCAAATTTTCTGGGCTTTTGTGGTGTTTTTAGTGAGTACAATAATCGGAGTGTTTTCCGCTTACCACGATCAAGAATTTGTGAGACTTATTCTAGGAGATGGTTATGTAAATATGACTTTAGAAAACATCGCTAATGGCAAACCTATGGATGTATATGCCTCAGGAGGTGCTTTTGAGATGTTTTACCGAATAACACTCAACAACATTCAAGTGGCTTTTTATGCTTTTGTCTTAGGGATTTTAACCAGTTTAGGTACAGGTTTTTTATTATTCCGTAACGGTATTATGCTCGGTTCCTTCCAATACTTTTTTTATGAACATGGGGTACTTAAAGAATCACTTTTAAGTATTTGGACCCATGGTACATTAGAGATTACTGCCATAGTATTCGCAGGAGGGGCAGGGTTTGTTTTAGGAAATTCTCTTCTTTTTCCTAAACACAAAAAACGTAGTCAAAGTCTTAGAGATGGTGCTAAAAGTGGATTAAAGATCGTAATTGGTCTTGTCCCTATTTTTATAATTGCAGGGTTTTTAGAAGGATTTGTTACTCGTCAGGTGGAATGGCCTTTAGTATTAAGGTTATTCTTTATCCTTTCCTCTTTGGCCTTCATAATTTTTTATTATTTTTGGTATGCTTTCAAAGTGTACCAATCGAAAATGAAAGAAAACTAACTCTTTTTTTAGCTAACACTTTACTTTTATAATTTATAATATTTATCATGAAACGTACATACGAATTTAATCAGGTGAGAGACCTGGGTGACAAAATTGATTTTACCTTTTCCTTCTTCAAAGAAAACTTTAAAAAAATCTTTAAATCTTGTTTGACAATGATTATTCCTTTGACTGTTATTGGTTCTGGAATTTCAACTGGAGGACAATTATTTTTTGCTGGTGAAGCAGGTTTATCTACCACTTTTGCAATGTTTGGTGGGATTTTACAAAGTATTGCCACAGCTATGTTAGCAGCAAATATTTTTGTCTTAATTAGAGGACATATTAATGGAAAAGATCTTTCTCCTGTAGAAATTAATAATGAAGCGAAAGAATATACAACAAAAATATTTTTTGGATCAATATTATACGGTATCTGTGTTGTTATCGGTATGATTTTCTTTGTTATTCCTGGCTTCTTTTTAGCAATAGCTTGGGCCGTACTATTACCTTTGATTGTTTTTGAAGAAAAATCAATAACCGAAGCGATGTCAAGAAGTAATAACTTGGTAAGCGGTAACTGGTGGGCTACATTTTTCTATTTCTTTATTTTAGGTATAATTGTATTTGGTATCAACTATGTATTTACGATTATTCCTGCTGGATTAGTTGGTGTTGGAGCATTTTTCCAATTTTCTGATGAAGGATCTTTAAATGTTGCATTTAAATTAGTGGCTGTACTTATCTCAATGGGTGTAGGTATCATTTCACCGATTGTAAAATCAGCGTATCACATTGGTACTTCAACACAATATTTCTCATTAAAAGAGAAAAAAGAAGCTTCTAGTATCATGAGGGATCTTAATGCTTTAGACTAAGATAATTAGATAGCTAAAAAGCTGTCATTTTTATAAAATATATTGATTTTGTAGTGACGTTGCACTGTAACGTCACTACAAAACCACTTTAGATGCTATACAAGCTTAGCAAGCGAAAAAACAAACGAATGCGTAAGTATTATTCCATATTACTCTTCTTTTTAACGACTACAGTACTTAAAGCAAATGAACGAGCATTTTCTAAAGAAACAGTAGATCGTTTAAAAAATGATTCGGATTACCAGTATATCCCACCCTATAAGATTTTCAATATGTGGGATGAATTCATCCAGTATATTGTAGATATTTTAACTGATTTTTTCAGAGATACTGATATTGAAAGAAGTACCATAAGTACTATTATTGATTATACAATATGGGGTATCGCTATTTCGGTATTGCTATTTGCATTATATCTATTTTTAAAGAAACAAGGAGTTATTGTCTTTAAGAGTGAACAAAAAATCAACAACTACGATACAAATATTTATTCCAAAAGCGAAAACACTATTCCTTTAAAACAACAATTGGAGGATGCCATCAACCAATATCAATATCATGAAGTGGTTCGATTATATTACTTGATGGCCATAGATACTTTGGATCGTAAGCATTTGATAAATCTTAAAAAAGTTGATCACCATAATGATATCATCTTTCAACTAAAATCGAACCTTATTTCAAAACCCTTTCAAGACATTGGGGTATATTTTCAGTATTGTTGGTATGGAGAATTTGAAGCAAACCAAACCATATGCGATCAATTAGAAGGAATGTACCAAAACTTTGAACATGCCGTAAAACAACATGAAAAAGCTTAAAAAACATCATATCTTTTTAGGTGTTGTTGTACTGTTGTATTTAGCATTAACCTTTAAAGATCAGAGCCAGACTGATTGGACAAAACACTATAAATCTAACGCTAAGAGTCCTTATGGAACGAAAGCATTAACCACACTTCTAGATGAATCTGAAGATTTAAATTTGAAAGTCGAAAATTCAAGATTAACCATCTATGAATTATTAGATTCTCCTGAATTTATGGACAAGGGAATACTATTGATACAACCCTCGTTTTCTCTTGATAAAACCGATTATGATCAGTTATATAAAGCAATAGAAAAAGGGAAAGATGTATTTATTGCCGCTGAACATTTTGATTATAATATTTTAGATACACTTCGAATTTCTGCAGAAGGTACATACAACATCCCTAATCTTAGATATATCGATAATCAGGAAGATGCAGAAGCTAAGATTGATTCTGTAGACATGGAAATGAATGGGGTAATTGGAAAGTTTTCGACTGTAGATTATCACTATTACCTCTCTATTGATGATTCATCGACAGTAGAACGTTTAGCAGGTACTGATGATCAAAATGTATTTGTAAAAGCGAAAATTGGAGAGGGTAACCTCTTTTTATTATCAACTCCTAATGTACTTAGTAACTTTCCGTTACTTCATGAAGAAAACTATCTTTTTGTAAACGAAATTCTGAAAGCATTACCTGAAGGGGAATATGTAAGAACAGAATATTATACTTTAGGTAGAGAAGGGCAAAGTACTCCATTGAGAGTAATTCTCGCTCAACAAGGATTAAAAGAAAGTATTTTTACATTATTGCTTTTGATCTTTGTTTATTTAATTTTCCAATCCAAAAGAGAGCAAAGAGCAATACCTACTATCGAACCTCCTAAGAACGATAGTATGGCTTTTGTGAAAACGATAAGTCAGCTTTACTTAAACGCAAACGACAACAAGAAAATCTTAATCAAAAGAAAAAGATTCTTGTTTAATCATATTAGAAACAAACATTACCTTGATTTTAATGAAGAGGATAATACTCAAAATATCCAACTTTTAGCCATTAGAACAGGTATTGACGAAGAAGAATTACGTTCACTCTTCGTCTGTGTTGATAGGGAAATTAATTACCCTATGACCGCTTCAGGCTTTACAAGGGCCAATCAATTAATCGATGAATTTTACTCAAAAGAACAATAAACATGGAAGATAATATTATCAACAACTTCGAAAACAGAATTGATACATCAACGTTAATCCAAGAATTAAATTTACTTAGAGAAGGGATCAATAAAGTAGTAAAAGGTCAGCACAAGACCATCGACCTATTACTTACTGCTATATTAGCCGACGGCCATGTTTTATTGGAAGGTGTACCGGGTGTAGCCAAAACATTAACGGCAAAAACGTTGGCACATATGATCGAAGGTCATTATTCTAGAATTCAGTTTACACCAGATTTAATGCCATCGGATGTATTGGGTACGAATGTATTTAATGCAGCCACCAATTCTTTTGAATTTAGAAAAGGTCCTGTTTTCGGTAATGTTATCCTTACGGACGAAATCAACAGGGCGCCTGCAAAAACTCAAGCCTCTCTTTTCGAGGTAATGGAAGAGAGACAAATCACCTACGATGGTCAGAAATATGATATGGACGAGCCTTTCTTAGTTATTGGTACACAAAACCCAGTTGAACAAGAAGGAACGTACCCATTACCAGAAGCGCAACTAGATAGATTTCTATTTAAGATTGATTTAGGCTATCCAGACGAGCAAGACGAATATGATGTATTAATGATGCATCATCAACATGAAAAACCAACCAATTTAATTACCGAAGAGTATAAATTGAATCCAGCTAAGCTGAAAGAGTTTAGAGATCTAGCAAAGAAAGTGATTGTTAAAGATGAGATCATCGATTACATTCTTAAACTGATTCGTACTACTCGTGCTACAGCAGATTTCTATTTGGGAGCATCACCTAGAGCGGGGGTAGCTTTATTGAACGCTTCTAAAGCTTGGGCATGCCTGCAAGGAAGAGATTTCGTTACTCCAGACGATATCGCTTATGTCATCAAACCTGTATTAAGACACCGTTTGATTATGACCGCAGAAAAAGAAATGGAAGGAGAAAATATGGACCGATTGATTGATAAAGTGGTGCATTCTGTAGCTGTTCCAAGATAATTACTATGAAGTTTTACAAGCAATTATTCTTTTCAGATCGCTTCTTTTTTATTGGAGTAGCACTGGTATTTGCCTATATATTGTCCTATCTGTTTCCCATCATTTTTAATGTGGTAAACCTGATAGGTATCCTCTTCTTTTTATTGTTTATAATGGATACTTACCTGTTATTTTCGACTAAAAAGAAGGTATATGCCACCCGATCTACTCCGGAAAGATTATCTAACGGAGAGGATAACCCCATAGAGGTATATATTGAAAACAGAAGCGCACAACATCTTTTTCTTGAGGTAATCGATGAGGCTCCAATAGAGTTTCAGCTTAGAAACTTAAGATTCAAAACTAGGCTAAAAGAAGGGGAAGATGATAAGTTTACCTACACCATTCGTCCAACAGAAAGAGGGGAATACTTTTTTGGTGACTTGATTGTTTTTGCAAAATCAAAAATTGGTTTAGTACGCAGAAAAGTAAAACAACACTGCGAGATCACTTCAGTAAAAGTATATCCATCTTTTCAAAAACTGAAAAAGTTTGAATTGATGGCCTTGCATACAGGTCATATTGAAGGGGGGATCAAAAAAGTTAGAAAGGTTGGTCAGCAAAAAGAATTTGATCAGATAAAAGAATATGTTCCTGGAGATGATTTTAGGAGTATCAACTGGACAGCAACAGCACGTTCTCAGCAATTAATGGTGAATCATTACCAAGATGAAAAAGCACAGCAAGTGTACACCGTTTTGGATATGGGACGAAGTATGAAAATGCCATTTAATGGTATGACCTTGCTTGATTATTCTATCAACGCTAGTTTGGTATTACTTCATATTGCTCAGAAAAAGCAAGACCTTATTGGTTTAACAGCATTTGATTATCAGAGTCAGAATTTCCTTAAAGCAAGAAGAAATTCAGGTCAGATGCAGAACGTTATGGAAAAACTGTATAATCTGAGTCCTAGTTTTATGGAAACAGATTTTGCCAAGGTGAGTGTATTATTAAAGAATCAGATTAAGCATAGAAGTATGTTGTTGTTCTTTACCAATATCCTTCACAAAGAAAGTCTAGAACGAAAATTACCTTACCTTAAAAGACTTGCCAAAAAACACTTATTAGTCGTTATTTTCTTCGAAGACAATGAGCTCAAAGAAGAGATCAAAAAGAAATCTACCACCATGGAAGAAATCTATCTAAAAGCTCTTCAAGAGGAGAATATTTTAGAAAAGAAGATGATCGCTAGACAGTTACAACAAAATGGTATTCAAACAATCTTGACTACACCTGAGAATCTGACTGTGGATACGATTAATAAGTATTTGGAGTTGAAGGCGAGAGGGGTGTTGTAAATAAATATCTATTTAATATTACGATAATAAATATGGCGGAAGTCGAAAAGCCAATAGAGTAGACATAAACAAATAAATCTTACAATGAAAAGATTGACTAAATTACTAACTATTATTTTTGTAGCTCTCTTATGTTATCAAACCAATGCTCAAACAATCGGGATAAAGGGTGGATTAAACTTAGCAACCCTAAATGAAAAAGACAATGATGGTACTTATAGTGATAATTATGACATGAACCCAGGGTTTCATTTCGGATTGACTGTAGATGTTCCATTGAATGAATTTTTATCTTTTGAACCTGGACTTCTTTTAACAACAAAAGGAATGAAGTATGAAGATGAATTAATAGGTTTAAATTTATCCGGTCATGCAAACCTTTATTATATTGATGTACCATTAAATTTAAAAGCAACTCATGAATTTGGTAGTGGGGTAAAATTGTATGGTACTATAGGGCCTTACGTTGGTATGGGTTTGAGTGGGAAAATTAAAGCAACTCTAGAATTTCAAGGTGATGAACAAACTGAGGAAGAGGAAATAAAATGGGGAAGCAATCAAGATGAAGATACTTTTAAAAGACTAGATATGGGTTTGACATTTGGAGCAGGTGTTGAAATAAATTCAATATTACTTGGATTATCTTATGATTTAGGATTATCAAATATTTCTACAAACCAAGATAATGGAATGTCAGTAAAAAATCGAGTTTTGAAATTTTCAGTAGGCTATAGATTTTTAAGCAAAAATTAGCCTAATATTTTGTATAAGCAATAGTGGGAAATTACTAATTTTACGTATAGTCGCCCATTCAAACTTTATCAATGAAACCAAGTTTGTTCAATCAAAACCGCTTTTGCTTATACGAATTTTTTATTCCACAAAAATAAACTTTGCTTTTACTATTTTAATAATAAACTAACTAAAAGAGTTTCATAGTCTTATCATGACCTTAAAAGAAATCAAAAAAATCGATACAAGTTTTTCTTATAAGTATAAATACTGTTTTAAAAACTATCATTTTACTTTTGACACGCCATTTTTATTAAAAGATCATAGAAATTATAGTCTACTGAATATTCTAGAGGTATTTATTTACAGGTATCCATTTATTTTTCTTTTATATCTATTTTGTTTCATCCTAAGGCCATTAGATTCATTAGTTATTAATACTTCGATGAATTTTATTCTGATGTTATTAGTTTTCATACACCGAAAGTATAAAAACCTAAAAAAGCAGAATTTTGAAAGTAATATGGAAAAGATACGCGGGACTATTACCTTAAAAGAGTATGAAAGTGGGGAAATTTTTGGATATAAATTTAAGGTGTCATATTCTTTTAAAGACATTCTTTATCAACCATATAATTTTTTTACATTTTATTCTGATACCGATAAAAGAAATGAAGACCATGAAGTAGGTGATGAGGTAGACCTTTATTTAAATAAAGATTTCCCTGAGTATGTGAAGTCAGATAATTCAAAATCTCGGTATGCAAATCTATGGCAAGCTTTAAGCATTATCCTACAATTTATTTCTTTAAATCTGATTCTCTATTATTATCATATCATAAAATTATTTTAAAAGGAATCAAGCTAAAGGTATTAGAAGAGATTATATTTTTTGATGCTTTATTACTTCAATTTTCTAAGTTTAAAGATCAATAATTTGCTGATCATCTTATAAAGACTATTTGCATAAAACATTTTGAAATTAAGAATCAAGTAATTGTGTATTGAGTGTGAATAGATATCTTTCATGAAGAACTTCCAAGACAATCTTAAATCATTTAATTTTAACCTATTCAGAACCAAACCATGAAATTTTTAAGATTACTAAACCTAATTCTTCTAGCTTTTTTAATCATCATCTGTTTACTAGGATTATTCTATAAACATATATCTTTTGGAATGGGGCTTGGGGATATAATAGGATATTTCGTTTTAATATCTGGGACGATACTATATGTATATTTGTTTCAAAAATATTATAAGGAAGGAATTGCTCCACAAATCTTAATGCTTAACTTTTATTTTATTTTTACTTTTTTGGTTGTACTCAAAGCAACTTATTTGAGAAGTGATGAGTATAGATGGAACGGTTGTCTTTTTTATGAAAGGTGTCTAGGAGACTTTAACATCTCGAATAATAATTACTATGAAATAGAAAGGATGAGTATTTGTCCCTGTGCATACTCCTCAGATTTTACTGGTAAATGGAATGGGAAATATATAGAGTTACTTTCAGGTGACATCAAATATCCTGATGAACTTAAAGAACATATTAAATCACCCATCACCATTGTATTTATTAAAATGGAGGAGGAAGAAATTCGAGAACCATTACAACTACATCAAGTATACTCATTTTCAGGAACAATTCATGAAATAAAAAATGAAATTCCAATCATGAATGTATCTTTAAACTAGATATTTATCAATACACAATAGCACATAATGATACTAAGAAAGTACTTCATACCATTTGAAAAAATAACGTACCAAACAAAACTAGACCCTGAGGAAGTAATTTATAGAATTAATAAAATTACTGTTCCAGAATATGGTATTAGAAGGTCTAAATTATCAGACAGGCGTAATAATATAATATATGAAGGGAGTGTTATTGGAAACGAATTTAGTATTATTAGAATGATGAAAAATAATAATTCTTCTTCACCTAGAATAGATGGAACTGTTGAAGAAAATTTTGGGGTAACCGAGATCAAGATAAAAATAAGTCCTGACCCTATGGAATTAATTATTACTTTATTATGGTGTGGGTTATTTGCTTTTGGTTTTTACCCATTTTTTATATCAAACTTGTTAAAAGATTTTTTTGATTCAACAGTATGGCAACCTTTTGCAATTTTGTTAATTAGTTACGGAATTATCATAGGTTCTTTTAAGTCTAATTATAAATTATCCAAAAAACAATTATCTAAATTATTTGAAGCTGAAATAAAAAATAAAATCAGATAAGAAAAGTTATGAATATTAAGAATGTAATTTTTTGTACATTCGAATATAAAAACACCAAAACATGAAAACTAATACACTACTTCTCTTACTTTTAATCTCTTTATCTGCTTTCTCTAAAACATCACCAGATCCAGCAGCACCAAAACTATACACCTCAGATATAGAGAACTTTTATACTGCCTTTGACTTAGTATTAAAGGATACAGCCAATGCGAATCAGATTTTTAAGGAGAAATACTTTTCTGTGGGGACGAAAGGTTTAAAGGACTTTTATAAGCTTAAAATTAATGACCTAGATAAGTTCTCAAGATTTATTATTAAGCATCAAGAGTTTTATAAATCAATACGGAAGGACATCACTAATATTGATGATCTTAAAAAGAAGATTTATGCTAATAATAAAGCATTTAAAGATATATATCCTGATGCGGTTTTCCCTGATATTTATTTTGTAGTGGGTAGATTTAGTTCTAACGGAACAATTTCAAAAAGAGGCTTATTGATAGGGATTGAAATATTAAGTCTTACAGAAGAAAGTGATACAGAAAAATGGCATCAAGGAATGCTTAAAATTATCATGAAAAGAGATCATATTCCTGTAACAGTGGCACATGAATTGGTGCATTTCAACCAAGGTAAAACTGGAGAGACTACTTTACTCTCCAAAAGTTTAAGAGAGGGGGCTGCAGAATTTATTGCTGAATTAATATGTGGTGAAACAGACGGTGATTACACTAACTTTTCTGGAAAAGAACAACGTATTTGGGAGGATTTTCAAAAAGTGAAAGATGAACAGTTGTGGGGATTATGGTCGTCTTGGGTGAGAGAAAGTGATGAGCGTCCAAGAAATGCTGGATATTGGACAGGCTATCTGATTTGTAAATCGTATTACGAACAAAGGGAAGATAAATCCTTAGCGCTAAAAGAAATTCTTGATATTAAAGATAGTCAGGAGTTTTATGATAAGAGTAAAATTGAGGTATATTTGAAGAGGGATTTTTTCAATAAATAAACATCAAATACTTTTTATTTTTTACCAATCAATTATTTATGAACAAAGCAATCAAACAAAGCATCAACAAACAAGAGTGGTTAATTATGCCATTAATGTTTTTCCTTATTTCAGTCTTTATTGGTTTATTATCTCTTATCGATAAATCATCAGAAAGTATATTAAGGTTTTTTTCCTATTTCTTTATTGAAATGGGTATTTTGAGTAAGATAATTTTATCAATAATGATGTCATATTATTATTGGCTTTTTGATCTTTGGTTATTGTCAAGAACTAATAGGAAAAATAATTTAATCTATTTATCAAAATTATCAGGTATGATCATAATGTTTGTAATTGATTTCTTACTGATAAGTATTAGTATAGCATTCCCCATGATTTCTCTCCTCAGTGAATCATCCTTATTTTTAATCATTTCAATTGTGTTTTTCATTATTTTATTGACATTCCTCTTACCGATAACTATAGTATTAAGATCATTTAAAAGTGCTGAATTAAAACGTCAACCTTCATTTTCAGAAATGAAAACTGATTTTAAAAGTTTCATTTTTTTGCCTTTGACTATAGGGACATTGAGAAAAAGAATTTGTAATTAATGGTGTTATGTCATTTTTAAAATAGTGATTATTTTAGGTTGTTATACATTATCAAAACTAGCTATTTCTTGATGTAAAAAACAGAAAAATATTTAAAATAAACTCCTTAGAATTAAACAAAACCATATTTCAAAAACTTGAAAGAAAGAACGATAATCAAATACTTTTATATATATCGTTATTATTTTTTGCAATTAGTCTTTTACTCAGTTTCTTCTTTACAGAACCTAAATATAAGGCATTCATTATTACATTATTTTGTTGTAGTGTGCTTCCATTATTGGTCTACATCTATTCTTATTTTGACCAAGAAACGTTTCTTCAAGAGCATAAAGTGATAGGAGCGATTGAATGGTTAAATGGTGAAATTGTTGTTGGAAATAATCATTTCAATATAAACGAAATTAAAGAAATAAGACTAGATTATCGAAACTATAATGTTTTAAATGCTTTCCCAAGAATAGTATCAGAATTGGTCGTAGAAAATAAAGATAATGTCTCATTATATGCAGGTAGAGGGGGCTGTAGATTAGAGAAAATTTATAGTACTCTTTCGTTGAAGTTAAACACAGGAGGAATACATCAATTTGGTTTTTATATTGATAGCAAAGATAAATTAGCAAAACTTCAGTCACTTATAAGTTGGGTTTATGTCAACCAAATCAATTTTAAAGAATACACTGATAGCAAACGGTCTTATTTTTTAAAGAATGATTTGATGTATGAAGAGATTCAAATGATTAAGGAAAAACATCATTTGGAAAGTTGGATATAGAGTTAATTTTTATAGATCCATCCGTACGGACGTTGTACCACAACGTCCATGTAAGGGCATTAATAATACACTCCAAAGAGAATCTAAAGCCAAAAAATGAATGTGTTAACCACTGATAATTACTCATTAAATTATTTTGGTGTAAATTAAAGAGATATTTACGCCAAAAATATTTATATGCTGGGGCAAAACTTTTCTTTTGAAACCAAATGATAATTAGTTCTAGGAACAAAAGAGTATAATAATATTCATTTCTACGACTCAGTTAATTTTAAAAAAACTAACAGAAATTGCTACTAAATTTATTAATAAAAAAATGCTACAATTTGAATATCTCATCCTTCTACTCGCGTATACTACATTAATCATTTCTTTGTTTCTACAAATATTGTGTTACAAAAAGAAAATGGAGAATCAGGAAACAATAGGACTGACTATTTCGCTATTATTACTATTAATTTCTATAAGCATTTCACCAATGTTTCCAGAGAAAGAAACAACAACATTTACCACTTTGCTTTGTATGGTTTTGGTGGCATGTACCACCTTTTTAGATACCCTAAGTCAACAAAAACATACACTACCTGTCAAATACCTAAAAATGCACGTTGGGATATCCATCTTATTATCTGTTTTTGTGATCGTTTCCAAAGTTTTAGGGAATATGCTATTTGCACAATGGCCTGTAGTCATATTTTTAATTGTTTCAATTGTAGTTTCAATGTTGATCCAACGACAATCAAAGCCTATTCAACAGTTTCAGCATTTAGAAAAGTCGAACAAGATTTTCGCTCTAGTATTCTTAACATTGACGCCCATATATCTAATTTTTCATTATGCTTTTGAAGAACAGTACCAACAATTTCAAATTGGATTTTTGATGTACATTGCTTTTTCAGCTTTGGCCATTCGTAAAATTTATGACGATTTACAACGTTTATCTTTGATTAAAAATGATGTCGAACCCAACACACAACAGTTTAAGAATTATGCACTTACAGAACGGGAAAAAGAAATTGCTACACTACTTCACAAGGGCGTTACTTATCAGAACATAGCTGATCAGCTTTTTATTTCTTTACCTACAGTTAAAACCCACGCCAGTAATATTTACAAAAAGTGTGGAGTGAAAACTAGAAACGAATTATCCAACTTGCTTCGTTGAAAGGTTAATTTGTTGATTATCAATTCTCATACTTTTGTATGATATCCTTTTTTTCAGTCTAATTCATACATTTACCCGATTGTGCTCCTCTCTCATGATCTATAGATTTGCTTCAAAAATATAGATCATGAAACACAAATTATTACTCATTGCAATTTTAAGCTTTTACACTATTGGGATTAACGCACAGGATGTAGCAGAGCAATTCAGAACACAATTTTTTACCACAGATAGTTCTTATGAGGTGAGTCATTTAAAAATGAATTCCACAAATACTAAAAGACTGAAACTTTTTATTGCCTATGATTTTGGAGAAGCTGTTTTTAACCAATTCAGGTCATTGGGCGGTGAAGTAGGAGTTAGGTTTAAAAATGATCATCTCATAAGGCTCGCTTACACCCATCTTTATTTAACAGAAAAACATCTCTCATCTGATTTTGCAAAAGCTGTCGATGGTGAAAACGTCAAAGGAAAACAAGTTGGTTTTGAACTGTTCTATGATTTTCCAGTTTTTATCAAAGGCCTCTATATTGCACCTTCTGTTGGATATTATGATCATGAATACACACATACGATCTCAGGTGAACAGCTTAAACAATCTTCTTTTATAGTAGGAACTGCTATCAGTTTTACCGAGACAGATGTTCTAAAGATAAAAGGTCTTTACTATAGAGTTTCTATTCCTATCAGATTTCATTTCGATCCGATAAAAGAATCTCAACTTGGAGATGCCATCATCAAGAGCAATCAATTGGATAATAGTATTTGGTTTTTCATCGGCTTTGAGTTTTAATAAAATGAGGAAGATAATAGCAATTCTTATTGGGTACTTCTGTGGTTTACATCTACAAGCACAAGACTTGAAACCCCAAAAGCAGAGGTTGGATTTTGCCCGAATGTATCTTGAAATAGGTGGCAACTTTTTCCCTTCCTTTGCCGGAAAACAAATGATTAATGCTGAAGTTACTTCCATAGATTATTCGGCTACCTTAAACCCCTATATCACTTGGGGAGGATTTCACTTTTGGGGACATGCAGAATTTTACGTCACCTTCCCAATAGGTCAAATAAATCTTGATGGGAATAAAGTCAGACATAAACT